>CAZWQC010000076.1:0-9989 GCA_964635785.1 uncultured Ectothiorhodospiraceae bacterium | reverse complement strand
GGCGACGCAACTCGGCGGCGGGGACGTCGTTTTCCAATGCCAGTTTGGTCGCGCCGAAGCCGGTTTCCAGCGCGAGCAAGCGCGCGGTTTCCGGCGACAAGCCCAGTTCGATCGCCGCTGCCTCCAAGGCTTCGATGAACAGAAAGAAATAGGCGGGACCGCTACCGGAAACGCCCGTTACTACGTCCATTTGCTGCTCGTTTTCAAGCCACAAGGTAGCCCCGACGGCGCGCATCAAGCTTTCTGCTAGGCTGCGTTGGTCGGAGCTAACGTTGGGCATGGCGAATAAGCCGGTCGCACCAGCGCCAACTAGCGCGGGGGTGTTGGGCATGGCGCGAACGACTGGGATCTCGCCACCGAACCAACGACTGATGGCATCGGCCCGCACGCCGGCGGCGATTGATACGACCAACGGGTGTCGTTCGGCCAAGTGAGGTGAAATCTCGCGGACCACGGTCTTGACCACCGGCGGTTTGACGGCGAGCACGATAACGCCCACGTCCTGATCGAGAATATCGGCATTCATGCCGGCCACTTGCAATCCATCATAGGCCTTGGCGATGGTCTCTCGCGCCGGTGGCGCCGGGTCGGCAGCGCGCAATGAACCTGTAGGGTAGCCGCCGCTGATGAGGCCCCCGATAAGACACCGTGCCATGTTGCCGGCGCCGAGAAACGCGATAACTGGTTGTGACATGTTGCTGTAGTCGAGGTGGTCATTGAAGTCATCAGGCTGGCTTGGCGCCGGCTTGTATCATTGACTTACTAGGCTATACCAGATTGTATCGTCAGGTGAAGGGTTGATGTCGGCGGTTGCGGTGATTGGCTGGCCATCATTTGGATGGGCGCGGTCCGAAAATCGCGGTCCCGATACGAACGATGGTCGCGCCTTCGGCGATTGCCGCTTCGAGATCGTCACTCATGCCCATGGAGAGCGTGTCCAGCGGATAGCCTTGGGCTTGCAGGGAGTCGAACGCCTGTCGAACTGCCGCGAACGCGCGATGCTGGGCATCGACATTGTCGGTCGGCGCGGGTATCGCCATTAGCCCTCGCAAGTGCAATCGTGGTAGCGCGGTGATGGCGGCAGCGAGCGTTGCAAGGTCGGTGCGGCGCACGCCAGACTTGCTCGTCTCGTCGCTGATGTTCACTTGAATGCAAACCTGCAAGGGGGGCAGATCGGCAGGGCGTTGTTCGTGCAGGCGGCGCGCGATCTTATCGCGATCGAGGCTATGAACCCAATCGGTGGCTTGCGCCAATACTCGAGTTTTGTTGGATTGAATAGGGCCGATGAAGTGCCACTGCGCGGGTGAATCGATCAGGCGTTGCCGCTTGTCCAGGAATTCCTGGACATAGTTCTCGCCAAATCGGGTTTGTCCGCAGGCAAGGGCCTGTTGTATCCGTTCGGTGCCTTGGGTTTTACTGACCGCGAGTAACACGATGTCTTTGGGATCGCGTCCTGCGGTAATGGCAGCTTGAGCGATGCGGGTCTGGACGTGTTCGAGCCGGGTGCAGAAGGTATCGTCTGTCATTGGTCTGGTTGTGGCCTTTCTAAGTAGTCGTGCGGTGGCAAAAGACTATATCGCATACCCAAGAGAGGATGTGAATTGGGCGAAAAGACGTGCATAATGAGTCATCCTACTTAAAGCGCTGGTGAAATCACCGATGGATATTGCTCAGTTACTTTCTTTTTCGGTAAAAAATGGTGCGTCTGACTTGCACTTGTCGGCTGGCTTACCACCGATGATCCGGGTGGATGGTGATATTAGACGGATTAACGTTCCCGCGATGGAGCACAAGGAAGTTCATGGGTTGATTTACGACATCATGAACGACAAACAACGCAAGGATTATGAGGAGTTCCTGGAAACGGACTTTTCTTTCGAAGTACCGGAGCTGGCGCGGTTTCGGGTGAACGCCTTCAACCAAGGCCGAGGTGCCGGCGCGGTGTTTCGGACCATCCCGAGTAAAATCTTGAGCATGGACGATCTGAAATGCCCGAAGATTTTCAAGACGATCGCCGAGTATCCGCGGGGGTTGGTGTTGGTGACCGGGCCGACCGGTTCAGGTAAATCGACGACACTGGCGGCGATGGTCGACTATAAGAACAACACGGAATATGGTCATATCTTGACCATCGAAGATCCGGTGGAGTTCGTTCATGAGAGCAAGAAATGCTTGGTGAACCAGCGCGAGGTCCATCGCGATACGCACGGTTTCAATGAAGCCTTGCGGTCGGCGCTGCGGGAGGATCCGGATACGATTTTGGTCGGTGAGTTGCGTGACCTTGAAACCATTCGTTTGGCCTTGACCGCGGCGGAAACGGGCCACTTGGTATTCGGTACTTTGCACACGAGTTCGGCAGCCAAGACCATCGACCGGATTGTCGACGTGTTTCCGGCCTCGGAAAAGGATATGGTGCGTGCGATGTTGTCCGAATCCTTGCGGGCAGTCATTTCGCAAACGCTGCTGAAGAAGATCGGTGGCGGTCGGATTGCCTCGCACGAGATCATGATCGGTACTCCAGCGATTCGGAACCTGATTCGCGAGGCGAAAGTGGCGCAAATGTATTCGTCGATCCAGACGGGGCAGAAGGAAGGCATGCAAACACTGGAACAGTCCTTGCGCACATTGCTCGATAGCGGTGCTGTGGGACGTGATGAAGCATTGCGCAAAGCCTCGAAGCCGGATTTGGTGACGGCTCGGTAAGCTGACGAACGAGGTGAGCCGCTTTTTGATTTGGGCACCGAAACGTTAGCATGGCTTGGACGCTTCGGTGAACCGACAAACGAGGATATTGTTGTAACAGAGTGCGAATCGATCACGAGGAGTGAGCAATGGATCGAGATAAAGCCATCGGCTTTATGCATGACCTGATGCGTGATTTGGTGAACAAGGGTGGTTCCGACTTGTTTGTGACCGTGGGCGCGCCGCCGTCGATCAAAGTCGATGGGCGCATGTCGCCGATCACTAGCCAGCCGCTGTCGCCGACCCATACACAGGTGTTGGCGCGGGCGATCATGAATGACAAGCAAGTCGCCGAATTCGAGCGCAATCTCGAATGTAATTTCGCGATTTCTTTGCCCGGGGTCGCGCGCTTTCGGGTCAATGCGCATACTCAGCGCGGCAGTCCAGGGCTGGTGCTGCGTGTGATCAACTCAAAAATTCCCAACTTCTCCGAGTTGGGTCTGCCATCGGTGCTCAAAGACGTCGCCATGACCAAACGCGGCCTGGTGATTTTCGTCGGCGGAACCGGATCGGGGAAAAGCACTTCGTTGGCGTCCATGATCGGTTACCGCAACGAGAACAGCTACGGTCATATCGTCACCATCGAAGACCCCATGGAGTTCGTGCACAGTCACCGTAATTGCTTGGTAACGCAACGTGAGGTCGGGGTGGATACCGAATCCTATGAGGTTGCGCTCAAGAATACCTTGCGCCAAGCGCCGGACGTGATTCTGATTGGCGAGATCCGTGAGCGCGAGACCATGGAGCATGCGGTTGCTTTTGCCGAAACCGGTCACTTGTGTTTGAGTACACTCCATGCCAACAGCACGAACCAAGCGCTCGATCGGATCATCAACTTCTTCCCTGAAGAACGTCGGCAACAATTGCTGATGGATTTGTCGTTGAATCTGAAAGCGGTGATCTCGCAGCGGCTGGTTCCGCGAGAGTCCGGCAAAGGACGGGTACCGGCAGTGGAAGTATTGATCAACACCCCCTTGATGGCGGATTTGATTTTCAAGGGCAAAGTGAGCGAGATGAAGGAGCTGGTGAAGCGTTCGAATGAACTCGGTATGCAAACGTTCGACCAGTGTTTGTTCAATCTCTATGAGTCGCATCTCATCAGTTACGAGGATGCGCTGCGCAATGCGGATTCGGTGAACGACCTGCGATTGATGTTCAAACTCAATAGTAAGCGATCGCGGGGTGACTTAAGCGGTGATAGAGACGAGTGGACCGTTCAGGAAGTGACCGATAACCCGTTGCGTTGAGGCTAGCGTATTTCATTCGACCGGAGCGAATATGGCAGCAGCTGATCCTAGGCAGCAATCCAAATTGGACTATTTCAAGTTAATGGTTCAACACAACGCGTCGGACTTGTTTTTTACGACCGGTGCTCCACCGACGTTGAAGATCAATAAAGATTTTCGCGCCATTGCAAGGCAGGTGCTGGAGCCGGGACGGGTCAAGGAGCTGGCCTACTCGCTGATGAACGAGGAGCAAAAAGCGGTCTTCGAAGCAGAGAAGGAAATGAACCTAGGGGTGAGCCGGGAAGGGATCGGCCGGTTCCGTGTGAACGTTTATGTTCAGCGGGGCGAGGTATCGATGGTCATTCGTTACATCAAGTCCTCGGTGCCCGGCTTCGAAGAGCTGGGCTTGCCACCCGTGTTGAAAGACCTTGCCCTGCGCGATCGTGGCTTGACTATCGTCGTAGGATCGACCGGTAGCGGTAAATCCACCACGTTAGCCGCCGTTATTGATTATCGTGCCCGCACGAAGCCTGGACACATCCTAACGATCGAGGATCCGATCGAGTTCGTGTTTCAGCATCACAAGTCCATCGTTAGTCAGCGTGAGGTGGGGATTGATACCTTAAGTTACGAGAACGCCTTGCGGGAAGCGATGCGGGAAGCGCCTAACGTCGTCATGATCGGCGAGATTCGGGATCGTCGAACGATGGAAGCCGGGTTGAGCTATGCCTCGACGGGGCACTTGGTTTTGTCGACATTGCACGCAGTGAATACGAACCAGGCCTTCGAACGCATCGTAAACTTCTTTCCAACCGAGGCCAACCGGCAATTGTTGATGGACCTATCGCTAAACATTCAAGGGATCCTCGCTCAGCGGTTGGTGCGGGCCATTGATGGCGGGCTTGCACCGGCGGTGGAAGTGTTGATCAATACACCGTATATCGGTGACCAGATCCGCAACGGCGAGTTCAACGCGCTCAAGGATACCATTGCGCGGGGTGAAGCGGCTGGCATGCAGACCTTCGATCAGGCGCTGTTCGATCTCTTTCGGCATGGCCGGATTACCAAAGAAGATGCATTGACCAATGCCGACTCGCGTAGCAATCTCGAATGGCGGATGAACTTTGGCGATGACAAACCTAGCTTTGGCGGGGACAAGGAAACGAGTGAAAATGCCACGGAGATCCTCGAGCGTCCGAGCGGGCTCGGTCAAATTTTACGCTAAGCGGTGTGCGCGTTCGCCTGGGTTAGGGTGACGGGAAGATCTGCCGCCCTGCGACCAAGGTATAGCGGGGACGCGCGTTGAAACGCCAACCGATGAAAGGTGAGTTGCGTGCCTGTCCGCGCAAGATGTCCGGGGTCAGTATCCACGGTGTCCGCAATTCCATGACCACGACATCCGCGGGTCGCCCAACCGCAAGGTTGCCGCTTCTCAGACCCAGGATTTGGGCGGGGCCGGACGTGAGTCGGGTGATGGCGTCGGTCAATTCCAACACCCCTTCGTCGACTAATTGCAACGCCAGTGCGGGGAATGTTTCCAACCCGGCGATGCCAGGTTCGGTGGCGGAAAAGGGCGCCAGTTTTGCGTCGTCTTCGTGGGGTTGATGGTCGGAGCAAATGGCATCCAAAATGCCTTGGACGACACCGTCGCGCAGTGCACGCCGGTCGAATTCGCTTCGCAACGGCGGGATCACGTGACAGAGACTGTTGAAATCTGCAATTGCTTCTTCGGTGAGGTAAAGCTGATGAGCGCAAACATCTGCGGTGATGGGTAGTCCGGCCGTCTTGGCGGCGGCGATCATGCTCAATCCGGGTGCGCTGGAGACTCGGCAGAAGTGCGCTTTCACGCCGGTTTGTTCGATCAATGCCAATAGTTGGCCAATGGCGGCTGTTTCGGCTGCCGTTGGGATGGGTGGCAAACCAAGCCGAGTGGCAACCGCCCCCTCATGTGCGCAGCCACCACGGGCAAGGGCCGGGTCGAGGGGATGCAGAAACACCGTCAGTCCATGACTATCGGCGTATTCCAGGGCGCGACGGAGAATGGCCGTATCGCGGACAGGATGCAGTGCATTGCTGACAGCGACACAACCGGATCGTTTCAGTGAGGCCATGTCGCTCAATTGTTGTCCGTGCAAACCCGCGGTGAGCGCGCCTAACGCAACAACGCGTACGCCACTGCCAGCCGCGGCGCGTCGCTTGATCAACTCCAGTTCGGCTGGACTGTCAATGGGGGGGATGGTATCCGGCGGGCAACACAATGTGGTGACGCCAACAGCCGCTGCGGCACGGGTTTCGCTAGCGATGGTGGCTTTGTGTTCTTGGCCGGGTTCGCGCAAATGCGCCGCCAGGTCGACAATGCCCGGCATGACGATTGCGCCGCTGGCGTCGAGGATACGATCGGGCACAAACCCCTCGGGTGTCTGCCCGAGGCCCACGATGCGGCCGTTGGCAACGAAAAGATCGAGTTGGGCGTCACGGTGGTTCGCCGGATCGATCAGACGACCACCAACAATTGCAATGCTCACGTGGGTTGGCCTCCGGCGACACCCATGCACATTGCCATGACGGCCATGCGAATCGCGATCCCGTAATTGACCTGCGCTAAGATGACGGATCTAGGACCATCCGCGACACTGGATTCAATCTCGACGCCACGGTTGACCGGACCTGGGTGCATGACAATCGCGTCTGGTTTCGCGAGGGCTAAGCGGGCTTCCGTGAGGCCATACAATCGAAAGTACTCATGCTCGCTGGGTAACAGGGCCGTGTCGGCGCGTTCGCGTTGGATGCGTAACATGATGATGACATCGACATCCTCTAAACCCTGGTCAAGGTCGTGAAAAATGCGCACGCCGAGCTGCTCGATTGCGGTGGGGAGCAGGGTACGCGGCGCAACGACGCGGATTTCCGCCGTGTTCAGGATATTCAAGGCGTGAATTTGGGAACGGGCGACCCGTGAGTGTTGGATATCACCGACGATGGCGACTTTCAGTTTGGTGAAGTCCGGTTTGTGATGGCGGATGGTGAAAATATCCAATAGCGCTTGGGTGGGATGGGCATGCCACCCGTCGCCGGCATTGATGATCGAGACATGTGGCGCAACATGGCGCGCGATGAAGTTAGCTGCCCCGCTTTGAGCGTGCCGAACAATGAACATGTCACAGCTCATGGCTTCAAGATTACGCAGCGTGTCGAGCAAGCTTTCACCTTTGAGGGTGGCAGAGGTGGTGACCGCTACATTCAATACATCGGCGGAAAGCCGTTTGGCTGCGAGTTCAAAGGTGGTTCGGGTCCGGGTGCTTGGCTCGAAGAACAGGTTGACGATGGTTTTGCCGCGCAACAATGGGACTTTCTTTACCGCTTGTGCGCTCATGGAGGCGAAGGATTCAGCGGTGTCCAATAGCTCGACGACGAGCGCGGCGGGTAAGCCGGCAACGTCGAGAAGATGATGCAGCTTGCCCTCGTCGTTAAGCTGCATCGAGGTCGGTAAGGGGCCGGGTTGCGGTATCTGCGTCGTCACGCTAATCGAGGATTTCTCGCTCGTAAATGTTGATGGTTAAAGGATCGGGGCCGGCCAATTTAATATGTTGACCCGGGTGCAAGGTGATGTGTTGGCCTACAACATGTGCGGCGATCGGCAGTTCGCGACCGTCACGCTCAACCAATACCACGAAAATGACGCTGGCCGGTCGACCGAAATCGAAAATCTCGTTTAATGCCGCTCTTGCTGTGCGACCAGTAGACAACACATCGTCAACCAGAATGATGTGGCGATTATCGACGTTGAAGTCGATTTTCGAAGGCCGTACTTGGGGGTGCATGCCGATACGACTGAAGTCATCGCGGTAAAATGAGATATCGAGCGTGCCCAAGGGCATATCCAGTCCCAAACGCCGGTGCAAGCGTTCTGCCACCCAAATACCACCGGTATAGATTCCCACCATGGCGGGATCATGAATCTGGCGCATCGCAAGGAGTTCCTGCAACGCGTCAGCCATGCGATCGAGAAGGGCGTCGAGGTCAGTTTCCATCGCGCGCGGTCAACCAAGTTTCGAGAATGATGGCAGCGGCAAGGCTGTCGATGTCACTTTTAACGACGCGCTTTGCGCGCTGGTTCGGTGCGCTAGCTTTCAACCGACGGTGAGCTTCGGTCGAGGAGAGTCGTTCGTCGATCGTGTAAACAGGCAAACCGAAGCGAGTCTGTAGGCCGGCCACGAATCGCTCAATCGCGTCGGTCAAGGGGTGCTTCGTACCATCGGCGTGGTGCGGCTGCCCCACGACCAGCGCGTGAGGTTGCCAGGCCAAGATCAAGTCGTTTAGCGCCCCCCAATCAGGCACCCCTTTTTCCGCGGTTATGGTTGCCAACGGTTGTCCTGACTGGGTCAACGTGTTGCCGACCGCAACACCGATGTGTCGCAGCCCGAAATCGAAGCCGAACACCGCGGCTACGTTTGGCTTCGGGTTAAGCGTGGCCGGCATGACTGGCTAGTTGATCTAAGTTGACGCCAATACTCAATGCGGCGGCGCGCCAGCGTGCCTCGGGCGGGTGCTGAAAGATAATGGCGTGCTCGGCCGGGCAAGTAAGCCACGCGTTATCCAGGATCTCTTGCTCGAGCTGGCCCGGTCCCCAGCCAGCGTAGCCCAGCAATATGAGAAATCGGGATGGTCCCTCGCCCTTGGCGATCGCGGCAAGAATATCGCGGGATACCGTTAGGGTTAGGTTGTCGCTGATCGGTAAGTTCGATTCCCATATCGGTTGCGTTTCATGCAAGATGAAACCTCGTTCGACCGCGACCGGGCCACCATTGAAAACCTGCACGGTGGCAAGATTGCGAGATTCAACTGCTAGCTCCAGATGCTCCAATAGCTCCGTCAACTGAACCTGCAATGGCCGGTTGATGACGACGCCCAGAGCGCCATGTTCGCTATGATCGCAAATCAAAGCAACAGACCGCTCGAAATTGGGGTCGGCCAGGCTTGGCATGGCGATTAGCAAATGGTTTGTGAGGTTCGTTGCGCTACTCATGGTGTGAAGTATCCCGTGCGAAGTGTCGTTAGGCAAGCGGAGTTTGTGGCCGATACATGCTGACCGAAATCAATCGTTTCACTAGTTCTCGTGTCCTTTCCCCACAGAGGAAAGGGACACAGCAGCTTCGCGGCAAAAACCGTTGCAGCAGTTAATAGCATCGGACGTCAGTCGCTGACCAATGGACCAAATCGACACGGTTTTGCTCCGTGGCGCATAGCGTTGACCGGGCGTTGCGCTGTTCGCCAGTCAGAGCAAGCAGCGACATAGCGATCGGGTTGGGTGACTACTTATCAGGCGTGCTCAGTCCTTCGCGACCGAATTCCCACGTGCGGGTAATCACGATCTGGTCGTATTTGTCGCGCAGTGTTGGTGAAAAACGAGGGAAAGGGGCGGCTAATTGAACGATTCGCAAAGCGGCTTGATTGAGGATGGGCTCGCTGGCTGGTTGCCGGATTTCCGATTCCAACAACTCACCTGATGCGGCAATCGTGGCACTGAGCACGAGATCGCCGTGCAATCGTCGTTGCTTGGCGACAGCGGGATAGTTGAGTTCGCCAACCCGCTCGACTCGGTCAACCCAGTCGGTGAGGTACTTCGCTTCCTCTGGAGCTCCGATGGTATCGATGGTATCGAGGTGGCCGATGCGGTGATGACTGCTCGGTCGTTGAGGTTGCCAGTCCAAGTGCAGGGTGAATGCCGGTATGGTCGGCTGCGTTGTGGGTTGATGGTGGTTGTGACCACTTGTTTGCGGACTTGCCGGCGGTGGGCTTTTGCGCGTCTGCTGGGGGACAACGATCAGGTCATGCGCATTGTCCGGCCCTACCGATCGGTTCGAGGAGGCGCTTGTTATGTTCGTTCCTGCGGCCAACTGAGGCGAATTTGGAAGCGGGGCGGCCGTTTGTTCGAGTTCCCTCGGTGAGCGATTGCCACCGAGCTGGTTGAATTGGGCGAGCCAGTCAGCCTTATTGGGTTGTGCGTCGGCGCGAGCGAGG
>CAZWQC010000075.1:6630-10111 GCA_964635785.1 uncultured Ectothiorhodospiraceae bacterium | reverse complement strand
ACGGTATTTACAATGCTTATCCCCATACCGGCCAATGTCGGTGGGCTGACGGCGTGAGTGCTCGCGAGAAAATCTGGGTGGTTGACGACGATCGATCGATCCGCTGGGTTTTGGAGCGTGCATTGAAACAGGCGGATTTCGATGTCACCTGCTATGAACAGGGTGAGGCGTTGCTTGCTGCGTTTGGATCGAGTGAACCGGACGCGATGTTGGTCGATATCCGGATGCCGGGAATCGATGGGCTCGCACTACTTAATCGAATCAAGCAAGACCACAAAAAATTGCCCGTGATCATTATGACGGCTCATTCGGATTTGGACGCGGCCGTGGCGGCTTATCAAGGTGGTGCCTTCGAGTATTTACCCAAGCCGTTCGATATCGACGAGGCGGTCGAGTTGACCCGGCGGGCGTGTGCATCCGTCCAAGAACAAGCGATTAGCACGGCGACTATTGCAGAACAGGCGGCGGAGATCATCGGCGAAGCGCCGGCCATGCAAGAGGTGTTTCGCGCGATCGGGCGATTGTCTCGTTCCAATATCACTGTAATGATTAATGGAGAATCCGGTTCGGGAAAAGAGCTGGTTGCGCAAGCATTGCATCGATACTCACCGCGGCGCAAGGGCCCCTTTATCGCGCTCAACACTGCGGCCATACCGAAAGATCTGTTGGAGTCGGAACTGTTCGGCCATGAACGTGGCGCGTTTACGGGTGCGCAAGCACAGCGGCAGGGGCGTTTCGAGCAGGCCAATCATGGTACCCTGTTCCTCGACGAGATCGGGGATATGCCAGCCGAATTGCAGACTCGTCTATTACGGGTGCTTGCCGATGGGGAATTCTATCGCGTTGGGGGGCATGTGCCGGTTCGGGTGGATGTGCGTATTATTGCCGCCACTCACCAGAAGTTGGAAGAGCGGGTGCAAAAAGGGTTGTTTCGAGAAGACCTCTTGCACCGCTTGAATGTGATCCGTATTCATGTGCCGGCATTGCGCGAGCGGCGCGAAGATATTCCGATTTTGCTCGATCATTTCTTGGTCATTGCGGCGCAGGAACTGAACGTGGAACGCAAGCGGTTGCGTCCGGAGGTGGTCGAATTTCTCTGCGGACTTCCTTGGCCCGGCAATGTTCGGCAATTACAAAACACGTGTCGTTGGCTAACGGTGATGGCTTCGGGAACGCATATTCATCTCGAGGATTTGCCCAGGGAGTTGCAGCAGCCTGTGGACGTCGCAGTACCCGTTAGTCATTGGGAGCAAGCGCTTGCAGTCTGGGCTCAGGAGCAGTTGATGCAAGGAAATATCGGGTTGCTCGACCGTGCCTTGCCTACATTGGAGCGGGTGTTGATTCAGGCGGCATTGCAACGCACGGCGGGACGTCGCCAAGAAGCGGCGCGTTTGTTGGGTTGGGGTCGAAATACGTTGACGAGAAAAATTAAGGAGCTCGGTTTGTCGGTGGCGGTTGAGGAAGAGGTATGATGGACCCGACGGTGCGATCTGCACGGATTGACGAAATGGGAATTGCGTTGTATTGATTTTTTCTGTCGGTTGATGTGCTATCCGCGAGCACGAATGACCTTGACGACGACCGACATGCTATGCAAGCGACGCATAATTCGCGCAAGGTGGTCGCGTCCACGCACTTTGACTTTGATCTTAAGTACCATAATTTGGGAATCGGTTTCCTCTGAGGCAATGTTCTCGATGTTGGCACCGGCCTCGCCTAGCTCGCCTGCAATCGAACCGAGAACGCCGGGCTTGTTCGCGGCGTGAACCCGGATTTCGGCATCAAATTCATCGTTGGCATTGCCGGCCCAGGACATCGGAATCAAATGATCGCGATGGCGTTCTTGGCGCTCGTATAGGTTGCGACACGTTTCCCGGTGTACGACCAGACCGCGTCCAGTGCTCATGACACCGACAATGGCGTCGCCCGGAATCGGACAACAGCATTTTGCGTAGCTGACCAATAGACCTTGCGTCCCATTGACAACCAGTGGTGCGCCGCGGCCAACGACACCGTCAACGTCCGTGTTGCCGTGAATAAGCTTGAATGCTAGCAGCTGCGGGGGGTAATTGCCGAGGCCGATTTGTAAATACAGTTGTCCCAGATCGTCGGCATGGTGCGAGGCAAGTACGGCGGTCACCCGGTCCTCTGGCAATTGTGCCAAGCTGCTTCCAGTACCCAGCAAGGCCTTCTCCAGTAACCGGCGCCCGAGATCGGTTGCTTCGTCGTGTTTTAATTGTTTTAAGCGCGCCCGAATTCCCGCTCGAGCTTTTGCCGTCACCACGAAGTTCAACCATGATGGTTGTGGCTGTGCCAATGGCGAGTCGATAATCTCGACGGTTTGACCGCTTTCCAATACGGTGCTCAAGGGCGCGGGGGTATAGTCAATGCGGCAGTGTACGCAGCGATCGCCTAGTTCGGAATGCAACGCATAAGCAAAGTCGATTACCGTCGCACCACTCGGCAATTCCATGATGTCCCCGTGCGGCGTAAAGACATAAACTTCATCGGGAAAAAGATCGGTTTTTATGTTCTCCAAAAATTCGATCGAGCTGCTAGCGCTTTGCTGAAGCTCCATCACGCCCTTGAGCCATTGCCGTGCCCGGACTCGCGATACATCGTCATTGCAAACGGGTGTCTTGTACCGCCAATGTGCGGCGATGCCACTTTCGGCAAGACGGTCCATGTCCTCAGTGCGAATCTGAACTTCCATTGGGATGCCGTGTGGCGCAAACAAGACGGTGTGGAGTGACTGATAGCCGTTGGCTTTGGGAATCGCGATGTAATCTTTGAAGCGGCCGGGTAACGGTTTGTACAAATTGTGAATGACGCCCAATACCCGGTAACAGGTATCGATGTCCTTGACTTGAATGCGAAATCCGAATATGTCCTGGACTTGACGAAACCGTTGTGGTTTGTCACGCATCTTTTTGTATAAACTATAGAGATTCTTCTCTCGCCCAGAGATTCTCGCCTCGATGTTGGCGGCTTCCAGACGTGCGCAGATGGTCGCCTCGACCTTGCTCAACAATTCCTTGTGCTGGCCTCGCATCGCTTCCACCGCGCTGCACAACACCCGATAGCGCCACGGGTAGAGTGCCAGAAAGCCCAAATGATCGAGCTCTTGGCGCATCGCGTTCATGCCGAGTCGCTGCGCGATGGGGGAATATAACTCCAAGGTTTCCCGAGCGATGCGCCGCCGTCGATCGTGTGGCATTGATCCCAGTGTTCGCATATTGTGCAAACGATCAGCCAGCTTTACCATGATAACGCGTAGGTCTTTGACGATTGCCAACATCATCTTTCGGAAACTGGCAGCGTGTGCCTCGTCCCGATTGGCGAACTCGAGATGGGAGAGTTTGCTGACACCGTCGACGAGCTCGGCAACTTCGTCGCCAAACGCTTCGATCAGATAGGCTTTGGCGATCGGTGTGTCTTCGATGACATCGTGCAATAGCCCGGCCACGATGCTTTTGTGATC
>CAZWQC010000075.1:0-6620 GCA_964635785.1 uncultured Ectothiorhodospiraceae bacterium | reverse complement strand
CGCATTTCGGCGAGCGTACTAGCCACAGCGAGCGGATGATAGATATAGGGCTCACCGGACAGTCGGCGTTGATCTGCATGAGCCTCGGCGCTGGCCAAGTAAGCGCGGTAAACCTCCCGAACTTGCTCGGGTTCCAGGTAGGTATCCAAGACCTTGCACAAATCAGAAATCAGCAAGCGGCTGGTCGGGGGGTGTCCCCCTCGTTGCAAGACCGAATTTGCCGTCGCGTTGTCGTACATCGAGGTGGCTTTGCGTTCAGGGCGCGTCGGGATCCTCGGCCATAGTCGAGGGTGGATCGAAATGACGGGCGATAAAATGATCTCGTGCCGACACGGTATCGAGAATCTCTCGACCCACTTTGCCTTCGGCGATTTCCCGCAATGCGATGACAGTGGATTTATCGTTTCCACGTTCTACGAAGGGTTCATCACCCATGCTAATCTGGCGCGCCCGCTTACTAGCTGCCAAAATCAGCTCAAAGCGGTTTTCAACCGCATGTAGACAGTCTTCAACCGTCACCCTGGCCATGCACAATACCTCGCTTTTGGGATGTTGTTGGTTGGCATAAAAGTCTGTTATGACTACGTTGTTGTTGGTCTGACGAGACCAGCAACAACAGCCTCGGCTTCAATTCCTTTGACGGTGCTTATTCCATCGTCGCGAGCGATTCGGAGGCTCGATTCACTCGTTGTGTTCAATCCTCGTCGTCGGCAAGCTCGCTAACCCCGGTCGTGAGTTCTTGCAGTAAATCGATATGGCGCTGGCTTTGCCGGGAAGCACGAACCCGGGCTGCCACGGCGATCGCCCGAAGTTGGGCAAGCGCCTCCGCGAAGTCGTCGTTGATGATCAAGTAATCGTATTCGACGTGATGGGCCATCTCGCCACAGGCTTTGGTGTAACGTCGCGCAATCGTGGCTTCACTATCCTGTCCGCGTGCCTTTAACCGGGTCAACAAGGTTTCCCGTGACGGCGGTAAGATGAACACCGAGACCGCGTCGGGAAAAACGTCCCTCACTTGCCGTGCGCCTTGCCAATCGATTTCCAAGATGACGTCTTTGTCGACACGAAGTCGATCGCAAATGGCCTGTTTCGACGTCCCGTACCAATGGTCGAAAACATGCGCATATTCGAGCATTTCTGCGGCAGCGACCAGTGCCTTGAAGCGCGCTTCATTGACGAAGTAATAATCGACCGCGTCGACTTCCCCTGGCCGTGGTGGCCGAGTTGTATGCGAGACCGATACCGCAAGCCAGGGTGCATCACTCAACAACGCACGGACCAAGGACGTCTTGCCCGCGCCGGAGGGTGCAGAAACGATTAAAAGGGTTCCGGTCAACAAAACGCCTCTCACTCAATGGTTAAACAAATCGAGTATGCCAGGTTCTTGGTGAGTCAGCATGACTCCATTGGATTTGTCGTCCCCGGACAATCCAGTGAGCCTACGAAGCTACCGAATTACGTCGTTCAGAGCAAGTGGTTTACGGGTTTGGTCGTCGCGTCAGTTAGTCCAGACAACGGGCCAACAAACCGAAGCGGCAATCGCTTTGCGGTACGGGAATACGCACCCTGGTTCCCGACCCAGGGGCAAGTTCCTGTGCTTTGCCCGCCATATCTTGCATTGCGTCCAGGCGAAAACGGGTGAGGCCGGCTGGTGCGACCAACTCCAATTCATCGCCGATTGCGAACCGATTTTTCACGTCCACCGTCACCCAGCGCGATGTGTGCGCATCGTCAGCGACGATCTCACCGACAAAAATGCGTCGATCCTGGCTGGAGGAGCCATAGTCATAGTTCTGTGCCGTCGAGTGGCCATGTCTTACCATGAAGCCGTCGGTATAGCCGCGGTTGGCCAAACCCTCGAGCATCGCGCGCAACTCCGGTCGAAACGGTTTGCCCGCCAGCGCATCATCGATCGCAGCGCGGTAGGTCATGGTGGTGCGGGCGGTGTAATAATGCGATTTGGTGCGACCCTCGATTTTCAAACAATCGATCCCGATGTCCACTAAACGACCGATATGCTCAACCGCGCAGAGGTCCTTGGCGTTCATGATGTAGGTTCCGTTCTCATCTTCGAATACGGGCATGTATTCGCCCGGACGCTCATTTTCTTCCAGCAGGTAGACCTCGTCAGCGGCTGGGTGGCGGCCACTGTTCGTCGCCTTGGCTAGTGGCGATACAGTCCCAAGTCGATACTCCCACCGACAAGCATTGGTGCATACGCCTTGGTTGGCATCCCGATGATTGAAATAGCCAGACAATAAACAGCGCCCGGAGTACGCGATACAGATCGCACCATGAACGAAGACTTCCAACTCGGTATCGGGACAGTCCTGGCGTATTGTCGCGATTTCCTCCAACGATAATTCTCGGGACAAAATAACGCGTTTGATTCCCTGTCGAGTCCAGAACTGAACCGCCGCCGCGTTCATGGTGTTGGCTTGCACCGACAGATGTACCGGCAGAGCCGGCCAGCGCTCGCGAACCCACATGATCAAGCCGGGGTCGGCCATGATCAGCGCGTCCGGACCGAGTGCAACCACTGGAGCAATATCCTGAACAAAGGTGCCGAGCTTGCTGCCCCGAGCGAACAGGTTGCAGGCAAGATAGAAGCGTCGTCCCGCCGCATGCGTCGCAGCGATGCCTGCGGCGACCTTCGCAAGATCGAAGTCGTTGTTGCGCGCCCGTAAGCTGTACCGAGGCAATCCGGCATAGACCGCATCGGCACCGTAGGCCAAAGCGTAATGCAGATTACGCAACGTTCCGGCAGGTGCCAACAACTCCGGTGCTATTGGCATCTTACCACCTTTGTGACCGTATCGAGATCGTGGCCGGTGCGATTCATCCAATCCTTAAATAACCCCTTCGGCTGGTGTTGGCTCTGCCAGGATACCGCTTGCCTCGGTTTTGCCGGGCACAGCGATGGCAGAACCGACGAGAGATCGGTGTCGGGCAGCGCTTCGGCACGCAAGGTAAGTCGTCACCAAGCCTTATTGCATCAACACGAACAATGCGCGCCCTTGTCGGCGAATGTTCAATAATAAGGCCGCATCCGGCGACGGTATGGCTTGCTCGAGCCCATGCAGATCGGACACGCGTTGTCGATTGACAGAGATCACCCAATCGCCGCGACGCAACCCATAGCGATACGCCGTACTGCCGCGCTCGACCTCGGCCACCCACACACCTTCACCGCGTCCATCCGGCAGCGGTTCGGCCACGAACACGGCCCCGTCGAGGCGAGTGTTCAACCGTCCACCATCGATTTTCGCCTGTTCCGGCGCGTCGATCTTTGCCGTGAGATGACGGGATTTGCCGTCACGCAATACGTCTAGAGCGACTTTCGTGCCAACCGGTAACAAGCCAACGGCGTTACGCAATGCGCTGGCATCATTGAGCATCTTGCCGTTCAGGTGAGTGATCACGTCGCCAGGCAATAGACCGGCACGATCGGCTGCGGAATCTTGAACGACTTCGGCGACCACGACGCCCCGCTGTGGCCCAAGACCAAATGCCGTCGCGAGATTCGGGGTCAAATCCTGTACGATGACACCCAGTTGGCCGCGACGTACCTCACCATGCTTGACCAATTGTGCCATGACTTGCTTCGCCATGTTGGTCGGAATCGCAAAACCGATACCGACGTTACCGCCGTTCGGTCCAACGATTGCGGTGTTGATCCCCATCAATTCCCCACGCAGATTGACCAAGGCACCCCCGGAATTGCCCGGATTGATCGAGGCATCGGTTTGGATGAAATTTTCGTAGGATTCGATGCCCAGGCCACTGCGCTGCAACGCACTCACGATTCCGGAGGTGACGGTTTGTCCAAGGCCAAATGGATTGCCAATTGCCACGACGAAATCACCGACCCGCAGCGCATCGGAATCCCCCAAAGGAACTTCGGTTAAATCGGAGACCTTGACCTTGAGCAAGGCCAAGTCCGATTCCGGATCGGTGCCGACCAACTCGGCGGCAAATTCGCGGCCATCGTGCAGGGTCACGGAAATATTGTCGGCCTTTTCGATGACGTGATGATTGGTTAGAATCAACCCACGACCTGCGTCCACGATGACGCCCGACCCGAGGCCTTGGGTTCGACGTTCCTGACGCAGCTGTGGGATATCGAAAAATTGACCAAAGAATGGATCGCTAAACAGTGGGCTGTGTTCAACGACATGGCCCGTCGTCGCAATGTTGACGACGGCCGGTAAGGTTCTCTCCAGCATTGGCGCCAAGGTGGGCAATGGCTGGTCGGCGATGCTCGCTGGCAAAGCGGCGATGCTAAGGCGTATTCCAATGCTGCCGCCGATAACCCAAATCAGCGCGACCAGCAGGAAATATCGTGGGTACCGTTTCATGTCAATCCTCAATCCTCATTACTCTAGGTGAAATACGCGATCGTTTTACCGAGGCGAGCCCGGCACGCTTTAGGCACCAGACATGCCGGAGTTTGGCATCCCGTTTATCGCTTCTCTGTTGCGCGGGGTGCTGACTGCGAAGCCATGAGCGTTTGGGCAAAAAGGGCCGTCATCCAATTTCCGCACGCGGGTCGAATGCGACTTTTTCTTGCAGGCGTTCGTACAACCGTCTTACCTGTGGATCGGCCAACGGTGGATTATGAATCTGCAATGTCACGTATTGATCACCCGGTGGATGGCCCGGCAGGCCGCGGCCACGTAGACGCAAACGACGCCCGCTTTGTGAGCCCGCCGGAATCTTTAGGTCGACCTTGCCCCCCAAGGTCGGGACTTCGACATTGCCGCCAAATGCAGCCTCCCAGGGCGTCACCGGCAAATCGAGCAAAATGTCCTTGCCGTCGACCTGGTAGCGCGGATGCGGTTTCAGGCTGACCAACAAGAACAGATCGCCGGCGGATCCTCCCCGCAGACCCGCTTCGCCTTGTCCAGACAGGCGAATCTTTTGCCCGCTGGTCATTCCGGGCGGTATCTTGACATTGATACTGCGGCTGTTCGACAGATGGATGGTTTGTTGTCCGCCGGTATAGGCGATTTCTAGCGGTATCTCGATTTCGACGCTCTGATCGGCTCCTTGGCTGGAAAAACCGGCCCCCCCGCTGCGGCCGGTGCGTCCCGCACCACCGAACAAGCTCTCGAAAAACTCGCTGAAATCACCGCGGGTGAACTCGTCGCGAGAAAAACCGCTGCGGGTGTACTGACGCCCATTGCCGAAACCGAAATCGCAGGTCCCACCGCCACGGGCATTTTGCGCATCCTTCCAGTTCCCGCCGAACTGATCGTAGGTTTTACGCTTTTCCGGGTCTTTGAGCACCTCATAGGCCTCGGCGACTTCCTTGAATTTGGCCTCGGCATCCGGCGAGCGATTGACATCGGGGTGATACTTGTGTGCCAGCCGCCGGTACGCCTTCTTGACCTCCTCCGCAGAGGCTGTCCGCTCGACCCCAAGGATTTTGTAATAGTCTTTGTATTCCACTGTTGCTGCCATGACCTCTCGAAAACCGCATCGCCTGGGAATGATATCGATCGCTGAAATGCCGCCGCTGCCCACCTCCGTCGATTACGGTGCCGTAGCGGGGTTGGCAATCCGCGTCAACCGATGAAATGGTGTCGGCCTGGCTCGGTTCAATGGATGATACATGGTAAAGCAATTCGGGTGGTGTGCGTGGGTGGGGGGTTGCCGGATCGGCGCGCGATGGTGGAAGATGACGATCTCATTCAACTTGCGCGCATTGACCGTGGCACCCGAGGATATTGTTCACTTCAGCTACCGTGCTTTGATCGCCCACAAGGGCCGCACGGTATTGATGCTGCTCGCCATGAGCGTTGCGGTGATGGCGGTCGTGTTGTTGACTGCTTTGGGGGAAGGGGTACGGCGTTATGTGGTCGATGAGTTTGCCAGCCTCGGCACCAATCTCCTGTTCGTGTTTCCCGGGCGCAGTGAAACAACCGGCGGACCACCGCCGATGTTGGCAGCCACCCCGCGTCCATTGACCATTGACGATGCGCTGGCACTCACGCGTAGCCGTTACATCGACCGGGTGGCGCCGGTCGTGATTGGTAACGCCCCGGTATCGGTCGGTGGATTGGCCCGCGACGTCAATGTGTTGGGTTCGACCCATGATCTGTACACGGTGCGAGATCTGCGTATGGAGCAAGGGCGATTTCTCTCGGTGGATGATCCGGCCCACGCTAGCGGCGAGTGCGTACTTGGGGATGAATTGAAAGCGGAACTCTTTGGTGGGCGCAATGCGCTCGGTGCGCGTGTTCGCGTCGGTGACCACCGGTGTCGGGTCATCGGTGTGTTGGCACCGAAGGGCGAGTCGATTAGTTTGGATTTATCCGACATCGTGATCATGCCGGTTGCGTCGACGCTACAACTATTCGACCGCGAAGGACTGTTTCGCATCATTGTCAAGGCTCGGGATCAGCGTGAAGTCCCACTAGCGAAAGACGAGGCGATCGACATTTTGCGGGAACGCCACGATGGTGACGATGACGTGACGGTGGTGACTCAAGATGCCGTGCTCGGTGCCTTCGATAACGTATTGCGAACCTTGACGCTCGGCGTGGCGGGTGTTGCTGGGATCAGCTTGGTCGTTGCGGGTATCTTGATTATGAACGTGATGCTGGTTGCCGTTTCGC
>CAZWQC010000074.1:2740-10119 GCA_964635785.1 uncultured Ectothiorhodospiraceae bacterium | reverse complement strand
TGCCGGTTTTGGACGGGTTGGGCAAATCGTCGCCCGCGTATTGGCGAGTCAAGGGATTGCGTTTACCGCCTTGGATCCGAGTTTTGCGCAGGTCGAGTTCGTGCGGCGCTATGGCAACCGGATTTATTTCGGCGATGCCAGTAAGCTAGAGGTGCTTCGGGCGGCCGGTGCGGCTCAGGCAACGCTATTGGTGTTGGCGATGGATGACATTGAGGCGTCGTTGCGCACGTTTCGATTGGCGCGAAAGCAATTCCCGCATTTAAAGATCTACGCCCGTGCCCGCAATCGACACCATGCTTATCGTCTGCTCGAACTCGGCGCGGATTACGTGATTCGGGAAACCTTTGTCTCCGCCTTGGAAATGACAGCGGAGGTTCTCGAAGGGGTTGGCTATCCCGGCCTCACTGCCGCGGAAGTGGTGCGAATGTTTCGCGAGCACGACGAGGCGCATTTGTCGCGGCATTTCCGAGATCATCGCGACGAACCGGCATTGATCGCCTCGACCAGAGAAGCAGCCAAGGAACTCGAGCAATTGTTCAGGGAAGCGAAAAAGCAACACCGGCATTGATTTGACTTAGCACACGTTGCTTGGCTGTATCGGGGTATTTGTCGGTACCGGATGGGTGTCAAGATCGCAGTGTTGGTCCCGTGCCAAAACCAACCACGCCATCAGTCTGCGTCATTGCGCCGCTGACCGGTTGGACGATTCGCCGTATCGATCATCCCGCGAGATAGCAGCCAACGGCGAGCGTCTTCGGCATCGTGATGGAACCACAACATGGCGCTGCCCAAGCGAAAACTGTACCCCCAGTGATCCATGTCCCGCATCAATTGCGTCTTGGCTAAGCCGGGGAAGGTTGTCGCCAGACAAATCTGCAAATAGCAAACGGCGTTTTCCTCGGTCGTATCACCGCCGGCATCGGTGCACAACCAACGTCGCCGCTGTGGGCTCATGCAGATGAAATGACAGGCTTCGTGTAATGCCGAATGCAACGGCGTATCGGCTCGAGCGAACAAACGATCGTTCACCAGACCCGCTTCGGGTGCGCCCCAGTAGCTACCGGGGATATACGTTGCGGGTGGCAGGAAACGCAGCTTTAGCCCATAGCGTTGGCAAACGGTGTTCAAGGTGGCGCGATGGTGGGAAAGACGGGTGATCATGGCAGTCCCGGTTAGGTCGTAATGGACTTTGTGGCGCAATCGATTGGCCGGATCGATACCGCGTTTCGCCGAGTTTGGCGATTGACGACGGGGTCGCTGGCTCGCAAGGGTACGTGATAACGCAGCGTTTGTTTGGAATACGAACAACGGTTCGATTGGAGTGACGACACCGTGGCGGAAAATGGGGGGCGGGAAGGAGGGATTCGTGATATTTTCTCGGTCAATTGATCGCTTGAGGTGGGCCTTGTCGTCGCTGCGCAGTAAAGACCGGATGGTACGTCGCGCAAACGCTGGCTGAGATTTCGTACTCGATCATCGAGTTCGCGTCGTCGGCGGGCGTGCTGGAATGTCATGGGATGATGGCCGGAGATGTGGCGTTGTCCATGCCGATTACGGTGATTGGTTTGGTGGTGCTCGATCGGTCGTGTGTTGCAAGTTTAGCAAATGTTCTTCAAGAAAACAGATTATTGATGAGTTTCGGGGGGGCGTGGTGTTGATGGGTGTGCTCGACTGGTTGATTTTAGTTCGCTGTCAGCGTTTTTCTACACGCTGGATGAAATGATCAATGGCATCGCCAGCCAAGAGATGGGCGATGTGGTCACAGGGCTGTTGCCGCGATGACTGACTTCCTTGGTGCGCTTGATCTCTGCAACGATGATGATGAGGTCAAGGATTTCTCGGTGGACAAGTCTGTCGGACAGCATCCTAGCCGATGCTTCGGCCGCGTTGGGCTACCGTTCAACTTTAGCGCTTGAAACCGGTCGATTTCGTTGCATTGTCACCATGGCCGAGGAAAACCCCAGCCCTTCTTCCGGGAATGCGGCGTTTTGTGTTGAACGGTACGCGATGCGTACCCTAGTGCGTTCCTGAAGGCGCCTCATCAGTTTGGTGAAAGTCCGCGTGGGAGTATGCCAGAACGCCTTAGCCAAAAGTGACTATGTCACAGCCTGGCTGTGCCGGGCACAGCAGACAGGCGTGGTGGGGTGGGGAGCCACTGGTGTTGACAGATCAGTCCGTCGTCACGCGAACCCGTTTCAGCCCGATTGATATTGCTTAATCACAAAATCCCATCACTCGGTTAGCCTATCCTTTTTTTTGCCAGCGGATGCGACGATCGGTGTTTCCCTGGCGCAGGTGAGGGTGATGACTCAGTTTCTCCGAAAAGTCCCGGAACTGACCGGGCTTATCTTGTTGACCGTCGTTGGCTACTTGGTGATGGGTTGGTTCAACCAGCTGCACGGTACCGAGGTGCTATCGGCAAACGATGCTTGGCTTTTGAGTTTGGCGTCGTTCGTGTTTAGCTTGCTGATTGCGGTCGTCGCGGTCATCGGAGGTATCGGTGGTGGTTTGTTGTTTACACCGGTCATGTTGGCTTTTACCTCGGTCGATTCCTTGGTGATCCGTTCGACTGGGTTGGTCGTGGCGATGTTCAGCGGCCTGATCTCGTCCGGGCCGTTCATGCGTCAAGGACTGGCGGATATCCGTTTGATTTTTCTCTGTGCGGTGCCGATAACCGGTGGTGCGATCATGGGGTCGAAAACCGCGATCGGGCTACACGAGACCATGGGTGTGGCTGGCGATGCTTGGGTGCGCCTGGCGCTTGGAATCATTCTTGCCGGGGTTGCGGTGCTCCTGATTTTGGGCGGATCGAGTACGGAATACCCCAAGCCTCGCCGGATCGACGGCGCAAGTCGCTGGCTCGATCTACGTGTGAGTTACTACGAGGCTTCGCTTGCAAAGTCGGTCGATTACCAAGTCAATCGGGTTGTGATCGGTGCGTTGCTGTTCTTGGCGATCGGTTTTATCGGCGGATTTTTTGGTGTTGGCGGTGGTTGGGCGGTTGTCCCGGCGCTGAACCTGGTCATGGCGGTGCCTTTGAAAGTCAGTGCGGCCTCTAGCGGTATTCTGCTCGCGTTGGGCAATGCGTCTGCGATTTGGTCGTACATTTTGGTGGGTTCCTTGATTGCGGTGTTCGCCGCGCCTTGGATGCTCGGACAGGTGATCGGTGGGATCCTCGGAGCCCATGTGTTGGCGCGTGTCAAGGCGGTCGTTGTCCGCCGGATATTGATTGCAATCTTGGTGTTGACCTGTGTCAAGCTCTTCGCCCGCAGTGCCGAAGGTTTGCTCGGGGTTGCTATACCGATTCTCTAACGCCTTGGAGTTTGTGCCGATGACGACAAAACAAAACCCAGCGCGGTATTTACCGCATTTACCCGGTTTGGTTTTCGGTGAAGTGATCTATTGGATGACATTGCTCGGCTCGGTTCTGGCAATGGTTGGGTTGGTGCTGACGTATGCCACGGGTGCAAGCGGCACCGATCCAACTGCGATGTTGTCCGGCGTGTGGTCCGGGCAGAGCGTGGCCGAGATCTGGCGGTCGGCGTCGAACAGTCAGCCGCAGGGCCATTGGTATTTCGAGCAATTGGGGACGGGACAGGGTTTGACGGCGGCAGGGATTGCCTTGGGTGTGTTTTCCGTCGTTCCGGATGGTTGTTGTGGCGACGGGACCGCAGGTTAGGGTTTGCCGTCCTCGCATGGACCGCGGCCGCGGTTGCCATGACCGCGGTACTCGGTTGGTAAAGTCGCGTGTTGACGTTCAAGGTCCGCGTTCATGCGCGCGGGTCTTTTTGATGTTTCTGGCTAGACTCAGGTTAGGGTCAAGAGGTAGGCAATGACCCGGCAACGCCCGTTGCCGTCGCTCGGTGGCTGTCAATCGGGTCGTTCATCGTTTAGTTCAGGAGCTTTTCGCATGCATGTCGGTACCGGTGACTGCAGTAGACTTGGCGCGACTTTGACCCCTGCTGGGGTGAACTTCGCGATTTGGGCACATCTTGCCAGCCGTGTTGAATTACTTTTGTTCGATCATCTGACCGACGTTCACCCGCGAACCATTCGCTTGGATCCAAAACGAAACCGAACGGCGTACTACTGGCATGTCTTTGTCCCTGGTATCGAGGTGGGTCAGTTGTACGGGTATCGGATCGATGGGCCGTGGCGGCCCTACGAGGGGACCCGGTTCAATCCAAACAAAGTCCTGCTCGACCCGTATGGTTTGGAGGTCATTCTCGGTAAAAACTATCGACGGGAAGCGGCCTGTGGTAGCGGCAGCAATTTGGCGGAATGCGCGAAAAATGTCGTGGTCGATCCGTGTGATTACGACTGGGAAGACGATCGGCCGCTGTGTCGCGATTTGACCCGCTCGGTGATCTATGAACTTCACGTCAAGGGTTTTACGGTGCATCCATCCGCGCAAGTCAGTGCAGAGAAACGCGGAACCTACGCCGGGATTATCGAAAAGATTCCTTACTTGAAATCATTGGGAATTACGGCCGTGGAGTTGATGCCAATTTTTCAGTTCGATCCGCAAGATGCGCCGACCGGTTTGAGTAATTACTGGGGCTATAGCCCCATCGCGTTCTTTGCCCCGCATTCGGAATACAGTAGCCAATCTGGGCCGCTCGGTGCGGTCAATGAATTTCGAGATTTGGTCAAAGCGTTGCACCGTAATGGCATCGAAGTGTATCTGGATGTCGTGTACAACCACACGGCCGAAGGTGGGGATGATGGCCCGACTTTGTCGTTTCGGGGCATCGATAACGATACGTATTATATTCTCGATCCAGTGAGCCGTCGTGCCACCAACTATTCGGGATGTGGCAATACCTTCAATGCCAGTAATTCGGTCGTGCGCCGGCTGATTGGGGATAGTCTGCACTATTGGCGCCAAGTGATGCACGTCGATGGGTTTCGTTTCGATCTGGCATCGATTCTGTCGCGTGACGAGGAGGGCAGGCCGTCAGCCTATCCGCCGACGCTGTACAGCATCGACACCGATCCCATTCTTGCGGATTGCAAACTGATTGCCGAAGCCTGGGATCCGGGAGGTTTGTATCAAGTCGGTAACTTGGCCGGTTCGCGTTGGCGGGAATGGAATGGCCCGTTTCGCGACGATGTCAGGCGTTTTGTCAAAGGCGATCCGGATACGGTCGGTCAGCTCGCGCGGCGGTTACTCGGCAGCCCGGATATTTATCGCAATCCCGGCGTTGACCCCGAAAAGAGCGTCAATTTTGTCACTTGTCACGATGGATTTACGCTGTATGATTTGGTCAGCTACAATGTTAAGCACAATCTTGCCAATGGGGAAGGGAATCAGGACGGTAGTAACGATAACCATAGCTGGAATTGTGGTGCGGAAGGCGAAACGGACGACCCGGCCGTCCTGCGCTTGCGTTTGCGGCAAGCAAAAAACTTGGTGACAATTACCCTGTTATCGATTGGTTCGCCCATGTTGCTGATGGGCGATGAGCGCTTGCGCAGCCAAGCCGGTAACAATAATGCGTATTGCCAAGACAACAGTCTAAGCTGGATGCATTGGGACGCATCGGAAGATGGGAACGAGATGCGGCGCTATGTGACCGAGTTGATCAAGTACCGGAAACGCTTGTTCGGGCAGCAGCAAGACACCGGCTTACCGATTTCGTTGTCGGCAATGCTGAGCAAAGCCGAGGTGCAATGGCATGGGGTACAACCGGGCAAACCGGATTGGGCAGCCCATTCGCATGCCATTGCCATGACCGCGCGCGCGCGTGACCTGAAGCTCGCATTGTATGTTGTCTTCAGCGCCTATTGGGAGCCGTTGGACTTTGTCTTACCGATGCCACCGGAAGGTATCGAAGGTTACTGGCGACGTATTCTCGATACGGCGTTGCCGGAACCGGACGACATCGTTCCACTCGGGCAGCATTTACCGGCGGCCGGTAAAACCTATCCGGTAAAAGCGCACTCGGTATGTGTGATGTTGGGTGGGGAGCTGAAGGGCGACCGTGTTGAATCCTGATATTAATTGTGGGAAAAATTTTTGCGGAATCGATCGTCTGTGTTCCTTTGCGCGCGGGGGAGAGGAACCCAAGGACCGATGAAACGGTTGATATTCGCTAGCAGGCAGTTCGGAGCATGCGTTCGTTGAAGCCACTGCCGGATTCCTTGCCAAGACACCAGTGACCGTTCACGATCGGGGGTGGGGCGCCGATGGTCTCGGTGAACCAGATATGCGTGGCCAGGCCATGGGCCAAGTGGTTAGGTAGTGCCGCGGCAAGTTGGGCGGTGGGCCAAAGCCCTGCCGCCGATTCGACGATGCTGGTCAGCACGGTCTCGAGCCCGTGTTGTTGTGCGGTCTGGGCGAGCTTCAGGCAGCGGCGTAATCCCCCTTGCACGGCTGGTTTTAATACTAAGCGCTGGACCGGGTAGCACGTGAGATCGGTGAGCCATTTCCCGCCCGCCAAGGTTTCGTCTAAACCTAAGGGAAACCCGGCTAGTTCTTGCAACCTCGCCAGTGCCCGAGGGGTCGGCTGGCGTAAGGGCTCCTCCAGCGATTCGATGGGTAAATTGTTCAAGCGCGTGATGATGCTGGTGGCGGTGCGCTCGTCCCACGCCTGGTTCGCATCGAGGCGAAACCGGCCGTGAGATGGTAAATGTTTGGCGAGGGTGGCGAGGCGATGGTGTTCAAGGTGTGGTTCGGCAATACCGACTTTGAGTTTGAGAATGTGTTCGCCGCGGGCCAAGGCTGTGGCGATCTCCGTTGTCGTCACTGTTGTTGCCGCGCCGAGAGCTGCGTTGACAGCGATTCGGTCTTTGGCGTTGGCATCGAACAGCAAACGCAGGGGAAGCTGATCGCGGCGGGCCAGGGCATCCAACAGTGCTGTTTCGATACCGTAGTGTGTGGCCGGGGTCTGGCTTGGGCCGAGGCTCAAATTCGCGAGAGCGCGTTCCGGTGATTGCCCAACGATGCGCTTTTGCCATTGTTTCAATGCCGCAGCTGCCGCATTGAACGACTCCGTACCGGCTGCAGGTAGTGGAGCGCAATCGCCATAGCCGAGATGATCATCCAGTCCAAGGAAAAGTAGCCAACCGCGGCGAACGCGCCATACGCCATGAGAGGTCCGCCAGGGTTGACGCAGCGGTAGACGGTAAGGTCGGTAATAAAAACAGTCGATCAATTGGGTGGTGGCCATGCGTAGCCAAGCGCGAGTAAAAGGGCGAGGACGAGTTGGAAAGCGGCGGTCAATGCCAGTACAGCGTTTAATTGACGGCCCTGGTCGCCACGATACAAACGGAAAACCAAAAGACCGGCCAAAGCCAGCGCGAGGAATATCGGCCATATTCGCCCGGGTAGGTCTAATGTCGTCAGCAGAAGAAATGGTAACAGCAACGACAGGGTA
>CAZWQC010000074.1:2457-2730 GCA_964635785.1 uncultured Ectothiorhodospiraceae bacterium | reverse complement strand
CCGCCGCGCCCAAGCGTAACCGAGATAATGACAAAGGGTGCGGCGCCCAGCCTGCCGATCGGTTTGTAAATCGCGATAATTATTGACCAACAACACCGCCGCAGCCGGTAAACCCAGCGCGAAGCCCAAGACAATGGGTGGCCAGGTGAGCTGCATGGTTTGCAGATAATGCGTGCCGGCAACGGCGGCGACGCCAAAGAAGACTAAAACGAACAGTTCACCGAAGGGGCCGTAAGCGATCGGTGTGGGGCCGCGGGTGTAAATGTAACCGCA
>CAZWQC010000074.1:0-2447 GCA_964635785.1 uncultured Ectothiorhodospiraceae bacterium | reverse complement strand
GGTGGAAGTTTTACTGAGCCGCATTACCTCAGAAACCCTGCGCTGGAACCTGAGTGTCAAAGAGCTGGAATCCGTTCGTCGCAGTCTGGATGACTCGGCCAACCGCCGCGAAATGCCAACAACACGCCAATGATGAAACCGAACAGAAAGATGGCACTGCCTGCGCGTTTGACCGCTTTCGCACTAAGCCAGCCTTGGGCGGTTGCGCGTGGTGGGCCAACGCGTTCGGCGGTGTCGGTGCCGCGTTCGTAATCACCGGCGTCGTTGTGTAGGTTCGTACCGATTTGGATACTGATGGCGACGAGCAGTGTCATCAAGGCCGTGAGCCAAGCGATTTCTCCCGTTTGGGCGGCAGCTAAACTCACTCCGGCAAACACAGGGGTTATCGCGAGTAATAACGTTTTGGGTCGGGCGGCGGCGATCCAGTAGCCAATTTTTTGTGCAGTTGCCATCGATAGTGATCCCAAGGTGTCAAACGTGGCGCCGAAACGGGCGAAAATCGGGTTGGCGTTTTTCCAGGAATGCATCGCGACCTTCCTGTGCCTCGGCGGAACCATAAAACAAGCCGGTTGCGTTGCCGGCGAGTTCTTGGATGCCAGCCAGTCCATCGGTGTCGGCGTTGAAAGCGGCCTTCAAAATCCTTAGTGCGGTGGGGGATAAGGTCAGCATCTGACGGCACCAATCCACCGTGACGATCTCTAATTCGGCCAACGGCACGACCGTATTGACCAAGCCCATGGCCAATGCTTGTTCTGCATCGTACTGGCGGCACAAGAACCAAATCTCTTTGGCTTTTTTCATGCCGACGGTGCGAGCGAGCAAACCGGCACCGAGGCCGCCATCGAAACTGCCGACGCGCGGGCCGGTTTGACCGAAGCGGGCGTTGTCGGCGGCAATGCTGAGATCGCAAATCAAGTGCAGGACATGCCCGCCACCGATGGCGTAGCCGGCAACCATGGCGACCACCGGTTTTGGCAGGGTACGAATCTGTCGCTGCAATTCGAGAACATTCAGGTGTTGCATTCCGGCCTCGTCCTGATAACCGGCCTCGCCCCGAACGCGTTGATCACCGCCTGAGCAAAAAGCTAAATCGCCGCTGCCGGTCAACACGATCACACCGATGTCGGGATCCAAATGCGCGCGTCGGAATGCGACGATCAGTTCCTTGACCGTTTCTGGCCGAAACGCGTTACGTACTTCCGGACGATTGATACTGATTTTCGCGATACCCTCGGCGGTTTGGTACAAAATATCGGTGAAAGGGGAATCGGGCGGGGTTTCCCAGGCGGCGCCGGGGCGAATGGTGTTTGGCTGTGAGTCCACGTTGTTACCTCATGTTGGCTAATGTCAGTGTATTGTGCGCGTGGCGAAAACTCGGGGAGGTCTCGACGCGGTGACGCGAGGGCAGGTCAACCCGTCGGCTTAGTCCGTCAACCCGTCGGTTGCCTCGCGGATCCGTTGCCAAAAGCCGCGATGCACCGATTCGCTGACGTCGGCGTCGATAATCACCTCGATCAGACTCGGATGATCGGTTTTGTTAAGCGCTTTTTGCAAGGTGTCGGCATCGGTTACGGTCTGGTGGGAAACCTTAAAAGCGCGTGCAAGTGAGGCGAAGTCGAGCGGCAAGGGTGTGCGCCATAAACGGGCGAAATCGGTACACTTCGCTTGCGGCAGATAATCGAAAATTCGGCCGCCGCCGTTATTGATCACCAGTGTGGGCAAGCGCCAATGGTGTGCGAGCCACAGTCCACCGAGATCATGAGCAAAAGCGAGATCACCCAACAACGCCAGGGTCGGTAGGCCGGCCGCATTCAAGCCCGCTAGGGTCGATAGCTGACCGTCGATACCGCTGCAACCGCGGTTTCCGACAACTGTCAAGGGTGTCTGGCGGTACCCGGACCAGGTGTCGAGTTGGCGGATCGGCATGGAATTGGCGCAAAAAAGGGCCGCGTCGGTCGGCAGAAAGTTAAGTAAGGTGTTGATTAGATGGCCCTCACACCAAGGGGACGCGGCCAGATGCTGTTGCTGCACTCGAGCACAAGCGGTTTGTGCGGCTTGCCAGCGGGTCGACCAATCCGCGTTGCCGGTCTGTTCAGGCGAATAGCGCCCAAGCGCGACGCATACCTGCGTGGGATCGGCCACGATCAATGTGTCGAGCTGATGGTGGGGGTCGCGCCAGCGGCCGGCCAAGTCGACGGCGATGGCGGGACAATCGGCTAACCATTCCAGTAGGACTTTGGATACCGGTGGGGCGCCAAAACGGAGGACGAAGTCAGGCCGCAAGATGTCAGCCAGCCTTGGATTGCGCAGAAAACTGTCGTACCGAACCATGGCATCCATGGCGGTCGGGCCGGCCCGAAGACAAGACAGCGGATCGACCAAAACCGGCCAACCGAGGTGGTGACCCAAGCGATGCACGGCTTGAGCGAAGGCGGCAGGATAAACGC
>CAZWQC010000073.1:6328-10240 GCA_964635785.1 uncultured Ectothiorhodospiraceae bacterium | reverse complement strand
AACCGATCTGGCAGCGGCACTCGATGCCGCCAAGGCAGAGGCAAAGTCGTGTTGGGATCGCCTGGTGCGATTGCAAGCCGAAGTGGAGAACGAACGGCGCCGTATGAGCAAGGAAATCGACAAAGCTCGCAAGTTTGCCCTGCAGGAGTTGGCTGGGGAATTGCTTGGTGTGCGGGACAGTCTGGAACTCGGTGTCGCGGCGGCACAAGAGACCGAAGATGCCGAGAAGATCCGCGAAGGAACGGAATTGACCTTGAAGATGCTGGTGCAATGCATGGACAAGTTCGGCATCGAATGTGTCGATCCGATGGGGGAGAAATTCAATCCCGATCTTCATCAAGCGATGGGGATGCAGGAGAGCGCTACAGTTGCACCGAATACGATCACGACCGTTGTGCAAAAAGGTTACCGTTTACACGAGCGATTATTGCGTCCGGCCATGGTGATGGTGGCGAAAGCACCGAACCCCGATAATACGTAACGGCGTGATAGGTGCGGGTTGAACTCATCTGGGCTCGGCACCATCTTGCCGATTAACTCAGCAGATCCTAGCGAGATATTCGTTGTAATGCCAGCCTTTGGGAGAATAGAAACATGGCCAGAATGATTGGGATCGATCTCGGAACCACCAATTCCTGCGTTGCGGTGATGGAGGGGGATTCGGCCCGGGTGATCGAGAATTCCGAGGGGGATCGTACGACCCCGTCGGTCGTTGCGTTTGCCGAGGACAACGAAGTGTTGGTGGGGCAGTCCGCCAAACGGCAAGCGGTGACCAACCCGCGCAATACCCTGTACGGTATTAAACGACTGATCGGTCGCCGATTTAGCGAGGATGTCGTACAGAAGGATATCAAGTTGGTGCCGTACCACATTGTCAAGGCCGACAATGACGATGCGTGGGTCGAGGTCGATGGCAAGAAGATGGCGCCACCGGAGATCTCCGCCCGTGTTCTGCAGAAAATGAAAAAAACGGCGGAAGACTATCTAGGTGAGCCCGTTACCGAAGCGGTGATTACGGTTCCTGCCTACTTCAATGATTCGCAACGTCAAGCGACCAAAGATGCTGGGCGTATCGCCGGTTTGGATGTCAAGCGGATTATCAATGAACCGACGGCGGCGGCCCTTGCTTATGGTCTGGACAAAAAGGGCGATGACCGCAAAATCGCCGTGTACGATTTAGGCGGCGGAACGTTCGATATTTCCATTATCGAGATCGCCGATGTCGACGGCGAGAAGCAGTTCGAGGTGCTTTCGACCAACGGGGATACCTTTCTCGGTGGGGAAGATTTCGATCTGCGGTTGATCGATTACCTGGCTGCGGAATTCCAGAAAGCGCAAGGTATCGATTTGCACAACGATCCGTTGGCTCTGCAACGATTGAAGGAAGCGGCCGAGAAGGCCAAGATCGAGTTGTCCACCAGCCAGCAAACCGACGTGAATCTGCCGTACATCACGGCCGATAGAAGCGGTCCGAAACATCTCAACGTCAAGGTGACGCGGGCCAAGCTGGAAAGCCTGGTCGAGGCGTTGATAGAACGCAGTATCGAGCCGTGTCGGGTCGCCCTCAAGGATGCTGGGCTGTCGGCGTCGGACATCGACGAAGTGATCCTTGTTGGCGGGCAGACGCGGATGCCAAAAGTGCGCGAGACCGTGAAGGCGTTTTTCGGTCGCGAACCGCGTAAAGACGTGAACGCCGACGAGGCGGTTGCCATCGGCGCGGCGATTCAAGCCGGGGTCCTGGGCGGTGAGGTCAAGGATGTGCTGTTGCTGGACGTGACGCCGTTGTCACTGGGAATCGAAACGCTTGGCGGGGTCATGACGAAGTTGATCGAGAAGAATACGACGATCCCGACCAAAGCCAACCAAGTGTTCTCGACTGCGGAGGACAGCCAAACCGCGGTGACCGTGCACGTGCTGCAAGGCGAGCGGGACAAAGCGGGTGCGAACAAGTCGCTTGGTCGGTTCGATTTGACCGGAATTTCGTCGGCTCCGCGGGGTGTTCCGCAAATCGAAGTCACCTTCGATATCGACGCCAATGGGATCCTGCATGTGCATGCCAAGGACAAAGCGACGGGTAAGGAAACCGGCATCGAAATTCGCGCCTCGAGCGGGTTGTCCGAGTCGGAAATCGAGCGCATGGTACGTGACGCTGAGCAGCATGCCGAAGAAGACAAACGCTTTCAGGAACTGGTGAATGTGCGTAATCAGGCCGATGCGATGCTGCATGCCACCGAGAAATCGTTGAGCGAACTCGGTGAGAAGGTGGCCGGAGGGGATCGTGCTGCCATCGAATCGGCGATGTCGGCGCTGCGCGAAGCGATCAAGAGCGATGACAAAGCCGTGATCGAGACCAAGACCCAAGCTTTGGCGCAGGCGGCAGGCAAGCTGTCCGAAGCGGCCTATAGCGACGCCGGCGCTAACGATATGGGTGGCGACGCTGCAGCCAAGGGGCATGCCGAGGATGTTGTAGATGCCGAATTCGAGGAAGTTGATTCAGACAAGAAGTCTTAAATCAAACGCAGGTTCGGTCAGGTTCGGTTCCGGGTGCGTCCTGAACCGGATGGCCGAACCGAGCATGTGGCGGGAAAGATTCTCGCGTCAATTCACTCAATTATTCCATTGACTCGGCAAGCTTGAATGAACCTGTCGCGTCGAAGTTAGGACATCGGTCGTCATGGCAAAGCGCGATTTTTACGAAATCCTGGAGGTGCCTCGCAACGCCAGCCAGGATGACCTAAAGAAGGCCTATCGGCGATTGGCCATGAAATACCACCCGGATCGTAACCCGGATGATCGTGACGCCGAAACGCATTTCAAAGAAGCCAAAGAGGCCTACGAGATTCTGTCGGATCCCCAAAAACGGGCGGCTTACGATCAATTCGGCCATGCCGGCGTGGATGGCATGGCGGGGCGCTCGGCGGGTCCCGGTCCGGGGTTTGGCGATGTGTTCGAAGACATCTTCGGCGATATTTTTGGTGGTGGGCGCCGTGGTGGTGGTGGTGGGCGAAGTCGGGCTTTTCGCGGCGCCGACTTGCAGTACAACCTGGAGTTGTCGCTCGAAGAAGCCGTCTTTGGAACGACGGCAAAGTTGCGAATCCCAACCGCCGAAACCTGTAGCGAGTGTGAGGGCAGTGGCGCAAAGGCCGGTACCACGCCGCAAACTTGTCCGACCTGCGGTGGTGCCGGGCAGGTCCGGGTGCAACAAGCGTTTTTCTCGATCCAACAAACCTGTCCACGGTGTCACGGTGCTGGCCAAGTCGTCAGCGAGCCGTGTCCGGCTTGTGGCGGTGATGGGCGGGTGCAGACACAGCGGACGTTGTCGGTGCAGGTGCCCGCTGGCGTGGATACTGGCGACCGCATCCGTCTGAGTGGTGAAGGCGAGGTCGGGATCAACGGTGGGCCAGCGGGGGACTTGTATGTTCAGGTACGGGTCAAACCCCATCGCTTGTTCCGACGTGAAGGCAATGACCTGCATTGCGATGTTCCCGTAACCTTTCCGATGGCGGCGCTCGGTGGTGAAGTCGAAGTGCCTACGCTCAATGGTCGTTTGAATTTGAAGATCCCGGCGGAAACGCAACCGGGGAAATTGTTCAGAGTCCGTGGTCGCGGGGTGCGCCCGGTGCGTGGGGGCGTGACCGGTGATTTGATTTGCCGGGTGAACGTCGAGGTCCCCGTCAATCTGACCCGCAAACAAAAGGAGTTGGTGGAAGAACTGCGGCGATCCATGGAGCAGAATGCGACGCGGCACAGTCCACAAACGCATGGTTTCCTCGACGGCATGAAAAGTTTCTTTGAGGATCTGAAATTCTGGGAAAAGCGCGAAGATGAGCGCAATTCTTAAGGGAGAGTCAACCGTGCCCTTGCTTGCGGAGACGGCATGCCGGCGAACTCGGGCCGAGGGAGAGCGGTGAT
>CAZWQC010000073.1:0-6318 GCA_964635785.1 uncultured Ectothiorhodospiraceae bacterium | reverse complement strand
TGATGCGAGTTGGTATCGTCGGTGCGGCTGGGCGAATGGGCCGGGTCCTGATACAGGCAACGACGGAGAACGAGGGCTTGACATTGAGTTTGGCCACGGAAGTGAAGGACAGCGCGTTCCTTGGCCAAGATGCCGGTGCGGTCGCTGGGGTCGGCCCACTCGATGTTGCGCTCCGCGTGCTTGAAAGTGCAGCGGATTTGGATTGTGACGTGCTGATCGATTTCACCCGTCCGGAGGCGACGGTGCACCATTTGCGTCTTTGTGTGGCCAAAGGCGTGCGCATGGTCATTGGTACCACTGGACTGGACCCGGCGCAACGAGCGGAGATCATGCAGGCCGGGGCACGTATTCCGATCGTTTGGGCGCCGAACATGAGCACCGGAGTGAACCTAATGTTGCATTTGGTGGCCCTGGCGACGAAAGTGTTGGGTGAGACGGTGGATTATGAAATCATCGAAGCGCATCATCGCAACAAGGTCGATGCCCCGTCGGGAACGGCGATACGTTTAGGAGAGGTCATTGCCACGGGGCTTGGGCGTGAACTGCGTGATGTCGCCGTGTACGGGCGGCAAGGCCGGATCGGTGCCCGAACTCGGGCGGAGATTGGGCTTGCGACGATTCGTGGGGGCGATATCGTCGGCGATCATACCGTACTGTGTATCGGCGAAGGCGAACGTCTTGAGATTTCCCACCGTGCCAACAGCCGTATGACCTTTGCTCACGGGGCCATGCGAGCGAGTCTTTGGTTGCGCATGCAGCCGCCGGGTGTTTACTCGATGCAAGACGTACTCGGATTGAGTTCGCTCGTCTCACAGTAATCACGGGTCTTTGGCGAATCACAGCCGGTGTCGGCGAGACGTCACGGTGCGATGATTGATCCGCAACGGGTTGTTGCTGTCGCTGTCGCTAGACACTGGTACCCACCCTAAATTACACTCACCGGCTTAACTAACGGTGTCCGACTCCGGATGCCTGGCATCAAGCGCTTTTTGCAACGTAGGAGTTTCTGTTGAGCCAGCCAGCCGTGCTCGCTTTAGCCAGCGGAACCGTGTTTCATGGTCGCGCCCTCGGCGCTGAAGGTTTGGCTGTCGGCGAGGTTGTATTCAATACCTCGATGTCGGGTTACCAAGAGATTCTGACGGATCCCTCGTATTGCCGGCAGATTGTGACGTTAACTTACCCGCATATCGGCAATGTGGGGACGAATCCAGAAGATCAAGAGTCACCGCGAATTTGGGCGAGTGGGTTGGTGGTGCGGGATGCGCCTATGCAGCGGTCGAACTGGCGCGCGACGCAAAGTCTCGAGGACTATCTGTGCCAGCGTGGTATCGTCGCGATTGCGGATATCGACACCCGTCAGTTGACCCGACTATTGCGTGAACAAGGGGCGCAATCCGGGTGTATCGCGGCAGGTGTGGTTGATGAGGCGCATGCCATTGCCGCGGCGCGTGAGTTTTTGGGGCTACAAGGTGCGGATTTGGCGGCGGTTGTCTCAACCAATGCGCCCTATACTTGGGATGCTGGCCTTTGGCATTGGCCTGGCGGGGAGCAAGTGTCGCCGATGTCGACGTATCATGTGGTCGTTTTGGACTTTGGCGTGAAACAGAACATCTTGCGGATGTTGGCCGAAAGAGGCTGTAAGCTTACGGTGATGCCAGCGAGAACACCTGCAAGAGACGTGACTGCATTGCAACCGGATGGGGTGTTGTTGGCAAACGGCCCCGGTGATCCGGCTGCTTGCGGGTATGCCATCGATACGATCAAGGGATTGCTGGAAACGGGTGTGCCAATGTTCGGTATTTGTCTAGGTCATCAATTGCTGGCCTTGGCGCATGGTGCACGGACCATGAAAATGAAGTTTGGACATCATGGGGCCAATCACCCCGTCCTGGAGTTGGCCACCGGACGGGTCATGATTACCAGCCAGAATCACGGTTTTGCGGTGGATGAGGCCAGCCTTCCGGTGGTTCTCGAAACCACGCATCGGTCCTTGTTCGATGGTAGTTTACAAGGTATCCGACGTAACGATCGGCCGGTGTTTTCGTTTCAGGGGCATCCGGAAGCGAGCCCAGGTCCCAGCGACGCACAAATCTTGTTTGATCGATTCATCGAACTCATCCGCGTGTATCGTGCCGCTACCACGGTGACCGGGTAAGCCAGACCAGTTGTAGCCATCGCCTAATTCAACACAATCGATATCGAGTTCGTCATGCCTAAGCGCACCGACCTTAGCAGTATATTGATCATCGGCGCGGGACCGATCGTGATCGGCCAGGCCTGTGAGTTCGATTATTCCGGAGCGCAGGCGTGTAAGGCGCTGCGAGAGGAAGGGTATCGGGTGATTCTGGTCAACTCCAACCCGGCCACGATCATGACCGACCCGGAAATGGCCGATGCGGTCTACATCGAACCGTTGGATTGGCGTACCGTCGTGAAGGTCATCGAGCGCGAACGGCCGGATGCGATACTACCGACGATGGGAGGGCAGACCGCGTTGAACTGCGCGCTTGCGTTGGCGCAAGAGGGCGAGCTCGAGCGGCTTGGGGTGGAATTGATTGGAGCGAGTATTGCCGCAATTCGGATGGCGGAGGATCGGGATGCGTTTCGCCGTGCCATGAGCGAGATCGGGTTGGAAATGCCCAGCTCGGAAATCGCGCATAGTTTGGAAGAAGCGTTGGCATTGCAGACGACGATCGGCTACCCGGTGATCATTCGGCCGTCATTCACCCTCGGTGGGAGTGGGGGAGGGATCGCCTATAACCGCGACGAATTCGAGGAGATCGTCGGGCGGGGTTTGGATTTGTCGCCGATCAAAGAAATCCTGCTCGAGGAATCTGTGCTTGGCTGGAAAGAGTATGAAATGGAGGTGGTGCGGGATCATGCGGATAATTGCATCATCGTCTGTTCGATCGAGAACCTCGACCCGATGGGGGTGCATACTGGCGATTCCATTACGGTAGCACCGGTCCAAACCCTGACGGACAAGGAATACCAGCGTATGCGCAACGACGCCATTGCCGTGTTGCGTAAGATCGGTGTGGATACCGGGGGATCGAACGTGCAGTTTGCCATCGATCCGGCGACGGGGCGACAGGTGATCATCGAGATGAACCCGCGCGTGTCCCGTTCCTCGGCTTTGGCATCGAAAGCGACGGGTTTCCCGATTGCCAAGGTGGCTGCCAAGCTAGCTGTTGGTTATCGGCTCGATGAGCTTGCCAATGAAATCACCGGGGGTGTGACTCCGGCCTCGTTCGAGCCGACCATCGACTACGTCGTCACCAAAGTGCCGCGATTTACCTTCGAGAAGTTTCCCCAAGCCCAAGCGCGCTTGAATACCCAGATGAAATCGGTGGGGGAGGTGATGGCGATCGGGCGAACGTTCCAAGAATCGCTGCAAAAGGCATTGCGTGGCTTGGAAACTGGCGATGTGGGGTTGGGTGAATGGGTAAAGGCGAGCGATCCGGATGCGCAGACGTTTCTCAAGCGACAAATGGTCGAGGTGGGTCCGCGACGATTGTGGGCCGTGGCGGATGCGTTTCGTGTCGGCATGGACCTGGATGAGATCCATCGAATGACCCGGATTGATCCGTGGTTTTTGCGGCAGATCGAGGAAATCGTTCAGGCGGAGCAAGCCTTGCTTGGGCGGCGGTTAAGTGAGTTCGATGCGGTGATGATGCGGCGCTACAAACGCATGGGTTTCGCTGATGCGCGTTTGGCGCAATTGTTGGGGTGTGGCGAACGCTCGGTGACGACGCATCGGCATGCCTTGGGTATTCGACCCGTCTATAAACGCGTCGATACCTGTGCGGCGGAGTTTGCGACAACGACGGCTTATTTGTATTCCACTTATGAGCAGGCGTGTGAATCGGCACCAACCGATCGACCCAAGGTCATGGTGCTTGGCGGCGGTCCGAATCGTATTGGCCAAGGTATCGAATTCGACTACTGTTGTGTTCACGCGGCGCTTGCCTTGCGGGCGGATGGCTACGAAACCATCATGGTGAATTGTAACCCTGAAACCGTATCGACCGATTACGATACCTCCGATCGGTTGTATTTCGAGCCGTTGACGTTGGAAGACGTCCGCGAAATCGTAGAGCTCGAGAGGCCGCAGGGTGTGATTGTGCAATATGGCGGCCAAACGCCGTTGAAATTGGCCCGGGAACTGGAAATGGCAGGCGCGCCGATTGTCGGTACGGCACCGGATGCCATCGATTTGGCCGAAGACCGCAAGCATTTTCAGCAACTCATCCAGCGTCTTGGTTTGACCCAGCCACCCAATCGCACGGCGTCCGATCCAGGAGAAGCAGTCGCTTTGGCGCAGGAAGTCGGTTTTCCGGTCGTCGTGCGGCCCTCTTACGTGCTGGGCGGTCGTGCCATGGAAATCGTTTACAACGAGCAAGATCTGCGGCGCTACATGAACGAGGCGGTGTTGGTGTCGAACGATGCGCCGGTTTTGCTCGATCATTTTCTAAACAATGCCGTCGAGATCGATGTGGATGCCGTTTGCGATGGGGAAGCGGTATTCATTGGCGGTATTATGCAGCATATCGAACAGGCTGGCGTGCATTCCGGCGATTCGGCGTGCTCGTTACCGCCCTACTCGTTGTCCACGGCCGTACAGGACGAAGTTGTCGCTCAGGTCAAACAAATGGCGCTGGCCTTGAATGTGGTGGGGCTGATGAACGCGCAGTTTGCCATCCAAGACGATCGGATATTTATCCTGGAAGTCAATCCCCGTGCCTCGCGTACCGTTCCGTTCGTTTCCAAGGCGGTCGGGATGCCGCTGGCAAAGATCGCAGCCCGTTGCATGATGGGGCAACGGCTGGCTGACCAGGGGATCGGCAAAGCGGTCGTACCGCGGTATTTTGCGGTCAAGGAGGCGGTATTTCCCTTTATCAAATTCGCCGGCGTCGATCCGATTTTGGGTCCAGAAATGAAATCCACCGGCGAAGTGATGGGGGTGGGGCGTGGATTTGCGGAGGCGTTCTCGAAATCGCAGGCGGCAGCGGGGGTGGAATTGCCCCGCTCGGGACGCGCTTTGATCAGCGTTCGCGATGCCGATAAAGCTGCGTTGATCGAAATTGCGCAAGGTTTGATTGAGCTGGGTTTTGCTCTGGTAGCAACCGACGGCACGGCTCGGGTTCTTCATGCCGCCGGGGTCGCTTGTGACCGCGTCAATAAAGTGACTCAAGGTCGGCCACATGTCGTTGACATGATCAAAAGTCAGCAAATCGATTTAATTATCAATACAACCGAAGGTAAGGAAGCCATTGCCGACTCGTTCACGATCCGACGAGAGGCACTACAACGGAAGGTAACCTATACGACCACGTTGAGTGGCGCCTGGGCGACGGTCGAGGCGCTGCGTCATCCGTGGCATGACGTGTACCGTTTGCAGGATCTGCATCAGGAGTTAGGCGTATGAATAAATTTCCTTTGACTGTGCGAGGGGCTGAAAAACTCAAGGCCGAACTCAATCATCTGAAGCGCGAGCAGCGGCCGCAGGTGATTCGGGCGATCGAAGAGGCGCGGGCGCATGGGGATTTGAAGGAAAATGCCGAATATCACGCCGCACGCGAACAGCAGAGCTTTATTGAGGGCCGAATCAAAGAACTGGAAGGAAAGCTCAGTAATGCGCAAGTCATCGATGTCACCAAAATCAACGCCAATGGCAAGGTGGTTTTCGGGGCGACGGTCGAGTTGATTGAGTCCGGCAGTGGCGAGGAAGTGGTTTATCAGATCGTCGGCGATGATGAAGCCGACATCAAACACGGGATGATCTCCGTCAACTCGCCGATAGCGCGCGCGCTGATCGGCAAAGAGGAAGGCGATGTTGCGGTGGTGGATGCGCCGAGCGGACAGCGTAGCTATGAAATTGGTGAGATTCGCTATGTCTGATCGGTTGAGCGGTAGGGCTGAAAGACGCCGAACGTGGACCCTTTGCTAGTTGGGTTGTTTGTGGCCGAGCGTCATGGGTAAAGCGAGTAGCCAGCGCTGGTTGGCGGAACGTCGTCGCGATCCCTTTGTGCAGCAAGCACAACAGGCGGGTTATCGCTCGCGGGCTGTGTTCAAACTAATGGAAATCGATCAGCGTGACGGGCTGTTGCGGCCGGGAATGGTTGTGGTCGATTTAGGCGCGGCGCCTGGTGGTTGGAGTCAGTTCGCGGCACAGCAAGTTGGCTCGGCCGGTCGGGTTGTCGCGACCGACCTGCTAGCGATCGAGCCGTTAGCGAATGTCCGGTTTATCCAGGGGGATTTCCAGCAACAAACGGTCTTTGCGGCCATATGTGAAATGACCAATGGTCCGGTTGACCT
>CAZWQC010000072.1:8881-10264 GCA_964635785.1 uncultured Ectothiorhodospiraceae bacterium | reverse complement strand
CGTGGATCGGCGCAACCGGCCCGAGCAATGCCATCCTTTGCCCCGGTCGTGTCGGCCAAACCGCCCGGACGGGTTGCCTCGACCCGAACCCGGCGTTCGCTCGGCAACAATCAACGCATCTCGAACCGTATTGCGAATCACTCTTGCAATGCGCGTCGTTCTGGCTTGCAAAGCCAACTGCCGCAACCCGCTCCCTCCATGCCCTGCCCTTCGCGCGCTAAGATTCGGTAGTCCCCCGCTCAGTAGTCCTACTGAGTGCACTGGTAACGGTTTGATCTAACAGCCGTTTCGGATCGAATGCCCGGCCAACGAATGGCTCTATCCAGCAAAACCGCAAAACACGATTCGCAAAAATCGCTAATACACCTATAATGTAACAGTGCAACGCGGTACGGATCCACTTTCGCAGTCATGGCCGACACGTTGAGAATGATAGGACACCGCGGCATGCATGGGTTGCTCGTTCCAGGGAAGAGCATGCACCAGGAACCCGGTGGTGCACTGGACTGGCGATACCCATATCGATCACGGGGGATGCAATATGTGTCCGTTTTATGATTTACCGCACCAGTTCGCCGAGTCGGCGTCGCTTGAAGGCGCTGATCGGCTGCTGGTGGCACCATGCGAGGCTCGCGTTCGTTCGGTCGGTGGCACGGACCGAGGCCTGAACGTTCGTGCGTCTAATACTCTGGCAAGGTTACCTGTCATGAGAAAAGCAACATCCCAGGCCAAGCCTTACCTCACTCCGACGGAAGTGGCCACAATGCTGCGCATCAGTCCCGCAACCGTGCGTTTGTGGTCGCAGCGCGGCGATCTCGCTTTCGAAACAACACCCGGCGGACATCGTCGCTACCGCTTAGAGGATATTTTTAAGTTTGCCCATGCCCATCGGATCAATCTTCACGCCGATGATCAGCAGGAACTGCGTGTGCTAATCGTCGAGGACGATCCCTATATCGCAGCCTTCCTAACCGATGCGTTGTTGGCGTCCTCGGATCAAATCGGCATCGAAACCGCGCAAACGGGTTTCGAAGCGGGCAACAAGATTCATACCTTTCAGCCCATCGTCGTTCTGCTCGACCTCATGCTGCCTGGCGTTGACGGTATCGAAGTTTGCCGTTCGATAAAAACCGACCCGATGACCCAACATATTCGCGTCATCGCCATTACTGGCTATTTCAGCGACGAAAACCGTGCTCGGATGCTGGCAGCCGGTGCCGAGAGTTTTCTCCCCAAACCGTTGACCATGGCAGAGTTGCGCGGTGCGATCGGCCTGCGTCAAGTCCCTAGGCGCAACCACACCTAGTACACCTTTGCGCGGCCGTCCGATCGTCTCCGACGCTCGCCCGCACCCACCATTCGCCCAACCAAGAGAGTTTCCGT
>CAZWQC010000072.1:0-8871 GCA_964635785.1 uncultured Ectothiorhodospiraceae bacterium | reverse complement strand
ATGGCGGCACAGGCCCAAATCTCCCAAACTACCGTCGACAACCCCAACGCGACTGTGCTGGTCGTCGACGACGAAAGCCGCATTCGCGCCCTGATGAAAGACGCATTGGAGCAACAAGTCGACACCATCATCGAAGCGCAAGACGGTCAACAAGCCCTTTCGGCTCTCGCCCGGGAACGGGTTAGTCTGATGCTGTTGGATTACTACATGCCGGGAATGGATGGTAACCAAGTTTGTCAGCATGTCCGCGAGCAATTTTCCGAATTGCGGCTGCCCATCATCATGGTCACCTGCAACAATGACCCGCGTCACTTAGCCAAAAGCCTTGACAGCGGTGCCACCGATTTTATCCGTAAACCCTTCCACCTTTCCGAGTTCCGCGCGCGTGTCCGGACCGCGTTGAAACGACAACAGCAATTCGCGCAGGTCACCCACGCTCAGGACAACGTCCTTCACTTCAGCCCAACAGCGGAGCACCCCGACATGTTCACACCGAATCCGATCCGAACCAAGATCATCAACGATATGCCTGGCCTATACCCTGCACAAAGCTGGGACAACCCGAATCGTTACCCCCACCCTGTCAAAGCCGATGTGGGATATCCCACCGCACCCAACCGCTTCTCCAGCTTCGCTCTGGGACGCATCGCAGCACAGGAGACCAACAACACCGAACCGAGCGACTTCGCAACGTTTGTCGTGACGGTTTGGATCGAAGGATTGATTCTGGGACGGCACCCGGCTTTGCAAGTCGGCGATAACCGTTTGTTTCTGCGCTTTGATCCTCTCTTGTTCAAATTGGATGACAAACTGCGCATCGCGATTCATCAACAGGTGGGCGACCGCTATCCAATTCAAATGATGGACGCCAATGTCAAACGTCGTACGCTTGCCGGCATCGAAGTCGAGGTTTCCGGCACCCTGCCCTGGGCTCGGATGAATTGAGAGCGAGTTGATAAAATCCATCCCAGACGAAGACCGACCCATGATTGCACTTGACACGCTAGCGGTCTTTTTTGTCGCCTCATTGTTGCTCGCCCTGACTCCCGGCCCGGACAACATTTTTGTCCTGACACAATCGTTGGTTTATGGTGCCCGTGCCGGATTCCTTATCACCCTCGGGCTGTGCACCGGATTGCTGGTCCATAGCAGTTTGGTGGCCGTGGGTGTGACCGCGATTCTGCTGCAATTTCCCACCATCTTTACAAGTATCCGTGTAGCCGGTGCGCTCTATCTCTTGTTCATTGCCTGGCAGCTTCTTAACACTCACCCCACAGCGGCTTCGAACTCAGCCAACCCGGCACCTCGACTTGGACAGCTGTATCGCCGTGGAATACTCATGAACCTATCCAATCCCAAGGTGTCCCTATTTTTCTTGGCTTTCCTACCACAGTTCATCGATCCGAATCGTGGCAAGCTGGCTGCGCAGGCTCTTCTTCTTGGCGGCTGGTTTATTGTCGCTGCCCTGTTGGTCTTTGGCAGCTTTGCGTTATTGGCTGGCGCCTTGACAACGTGGTTGCGCAGCGACAATGCTCGACGCGCATTGAACAGGATCGCAGCCTTGGTTTTGGTGGGCCTGGCCACTCACCTTTTACTTCACCCACTGTTGCATTTCACCTAACGCGCGCCGAAGTGAAACGCCGGCAGGGTGTCGAAATCGTTTGCTTAATCGACGCAGACAGACCAAACTCATCACGCCAGTGCGCTAACGGATATGCATCTACCGCCAAGAATAACGGCCGGCGGTACCCGCGGCCCATCGTGGATCGCCAACGACAGGCATCGTTGCGGTTTGCATCCCATGAGGGGTGTCGATCCAACGCTAGCCGGCGTTGCCGCCTGGTCAACCGCTCGGCTTCACCTATAGCGCGAATTCCATAGAATAATGTTTAATAATGTTTAAGGAGTATACCACCATGTCCATTCATCAAAGCAGCCTAAAGCTTACCATCGGACTCATCTGCGGACTCGCAACCAGCATGGCCTTCGCCCAGTATTGGGGCGCGCCCGGTGTTGAGCCGTACCGTTCAAGCGAGATTCCGCCGTCATCCCCCAACGACACCTACTTCAATGCGCAGCAGACCGCTCCGTATGGGGTGCCTCCCGGCTGGTCCGCCAACCAAACCCAGCCTTATAGTCCGGCGACGCCCTACCCCCAAGCAAACCGGGGCGGCTATCGACCGGAAATTCCGGCCGGTCAAAACAGCTACGGCCAGACCGGTTATCCAATGATGGCTCCACCGCCGAATCAAGGCTATGGTCAACCCGGCTACGGTCCCAGTGCACCGCGATATGGGTATGAACAAGGTCGGTACGGCGCGCCGCCGGCCTACGGACAAGGCCCGTATGGCGGGACGCCACCCTACGGCCAGGATGGCTACTACGGTGCGCCAGGCGGACCCGCGCCTGGTTATGGCTACATGGGACCGCCGTCTGGCTCGCGGGATAACGACAACGGTGGACCATTCGGTATGTTCGAAGACATGAATCCGTTCGGTAGCGGTTTCATGCCTTTCGGTGGTGATTGACTCATCACGACGGCCGCGCACCCAATGCGACCCAGGTCTTTCCCCCTGCCTGCCGCAAAGCGGGGTTAACATCGCATCGCTATCGAGTAAGTGACCAGCGCTCGTGACACCGCAGCCGCGGTGTCACCTAATTGCTTGGGTTTCCTTGCTCGACCAATCGATCGCGGTTGCGCGCACAACCACCGATTGTGCCATCGGTCATCACCGAAATTCACGATTTCTCCTTCGCTACGGCGCCGTCTGCCCCAACGCTGCCATTGTGTCACTGGGCCAGATCAACCAACCGGGCAACCTCGGGCCTGAGCCAGTCCTCGACTTCGGCATTGACTTCGGCGGCGGTCTTGCCGGCCGGATCGATCGCCTCACCAATCGACACGTGGATCTCACCTGGCTTTTTCAACAATCCCTTGCGCGGCCAAAAACACCCCGCGTTATGCGCGACCGGAACAATCGGTGCGCCAGTGGCGCTGGCCAACATCGCCCCACCAGGCTTGTAGGGTCGATACGCTCCCGGCGCCACCCGCGTACCTTCCGGAAACAACACAATCCACCGCCCCTTTGCCAAACGCTCACGACCTGCCGTCACCAGTTGCTGCATCGCTCGCCTGGCCTCGGCACGATCGATCGCTATCGGCCCGATCAGACTCAGCGCCCAACCGAAAAACGGAACGCGCATCAGCTCCTTTTTCAACACATACACATGCGGTGGAAACAGCTGCTGAAATGCCAGCGTTTCCCAGGTTGATTGGTGATTGGCAATGACAATCGCCGCGCGATCGGGCAAGTGCTCCAGTCCAACGACACGAAATCGCAACCCACATAGCCATCCGAGTGTCGCGACATTGAAACGCCCCCACAGCGTCAAAAGCCGGTAACGCGGGACATACGGTAACAGCGGCCCAATCAGCAAACACGGCACGGCCCAAATCACCGTCGAAAGCTGGAACAGCACGGTCCACAGCAAACTGCTCAACCATCGACCCAAGGGAACTGAAGGACGGCTATGACTCACGCTTTGATTCCTCGGCAGCAATAATGGCAGCCACCGCAGCGGCCAAATCGGGGTAGACGATCGTACCGACTGGCAATCCCCCGGCCTGAAGGGTCCCCTCTCCCTTGCCTGTCCGCACCAAAATCGGTTGCGCACCGACGGCAACGGCCGCTTCAAGGTCACGAACCGAATCACCAATCGCCGCCACCCCAACCAAATCAACACCGAAATAGTCGGCGATCTTCTCGAACAGACCGGGCTTGGGCTTACGACAATGGCAACCGGCTTGTGGGCCGTGGGGGCAATAAAACAACGCATCGAGATGCCCGCCGACGCGCGCCAGTTCCGCCTGCATCTTCGCATGGATTGCCGCCAACGTCGCCTGATCGAACAGACCACGGGCCAGCCCCGATTGATTGGTGGCCACCGCAACCCGGTAACTCGCTTGGTTCAACCGGGCAATGGCCCGCAAACTCCCCGCCAGCGCGCACCATTCCTGCGGTGACTTGATGTAGGCGGCGCAGTCATCATTGATCACGCCATCGCGATCCAAAATCACCAAGCGGGAATTCATCGCGGCTGATCTGCCTTGCCGCGGCTTTCGCCGGGCAGCGCGGACAACGAATGCCGCATCGATTCATCCGCCAGCGCCCATGGCACCGCATAGGTTTGCGCATGGTATTGGCCAATCATGGCATGAACGCCGTACACAGCCGCGAGATTGCGCGGCGTCAAAACGTGTTTTACCGAGCCCGACGCGACCAGGCGACCGTCTTGCAGCAACAGTAAGCGATCGCAAAAACGGCTGGCCAAGGTGAGATCGTGGAGCACCACGATCACCGCATCGCCTTGCCGACAGTGCCGCCTGAGCAAGTTCATGATTTTCAATTGATGACGCGGGTCGAGCGCGGCGACTGGCTCGTCGACAAGCAACAACGAGGCCTGTACCGCGAGTGCGCGCGCTAGCCGCACCCGGGCCCGTTCGCCACCGGAGAGCTGATCGACACGACGTCCCCGAAACCCTTGCAATCCCGTGTTGGTCAACGCTGTTTCGATCGCCTCGCGATCGCGCTCGCCATCCGGCCTCTTGCGATAGCGCCAACCACCCCGATACGGATACCGCCCCAATGCGACCAAATCCTCCACGGTCATCGGCCAATGCATGCCATCCCCCTGGCTCAAATACGCGATTTGCCGTGCCCGTTGTTGGGGCCCAATGCGGGCGAGTGGCACACCGTTGAACCGAATACTGCCCCGATAGGGAAAAACTTGCGCAATGGTTTTCACCAACGTGCTTTTGCCGGCCCCGTTCGGCCCGATCAAACCCAACATCTCGCCAGCCGTCTGCGCAAACGAGATTTGCTGCAGAATGGCACGTTCGCCAAAACGAGCCGATACGCCATCGAGTTCCAACAACGTCATAAGGTTTGCCGTTGTGCGCGCAGCACCATCCCGAGAAAGAAAGGCGATCCGATCAACGCGGTCACCACCCCCAGCATGAGTTCCTGACGGGTATCGATCAAGCGCAAAGCGATGTCCGCCGCGAGCACCAGCACCGCACCACCAAGCGCACTGGCCCACAACAATCGCCCTGGCCGAAACTTAACGAAGCGCCGAAGGATGTGCGGAACCACCAACCCGACAAAGCCGATCGTTCCGGTGACGGCAACACACGAGCCGACGCTCAAAGCAGTCCCCAGGATAATCAGCCCGCGCAAGCGATTGACATTCACACCCAGACTGCTCGCCTCGGCTTCACCTAACGCAAGCAAATCCAACGCCCCCGCCGTCAACGACAACAGCACCAACCCAAGCGCCACAAATGGCAGACAAAGCTGCACGTCTCGATAACTCCGATCGCTGACCGAGCCCATCAACCACATCACCATATCTTGCACATCGGCCGGATTCGGCGCGAGGTTCAAGGCCAACGACGTCAGCGCCGCCGTCAGCGACGATAAAGCGATTCCAGCCAAAATCAAGGTCAGATTGGATGCGCCCAGCATGGTCAACCCATACAAAGCCAGTGTCGCAAACAGCGCAAATGTCATCGCCGATACCGGCAATATCCACAAGTTGATCACGGTCAGCCCGAAATACAAGGTCGTGACTGCCCCGAGACTTGCGCTCGATGAAATACCCAGCAAGCCCGGCTCTGCCAAGGGATTGCGCAACAATCCCTGTAATGCCGCCCCCGACATACCCAAGGACATGCCGACCAAGCAGGCCATCAGCACCCGTGGCAGACGAATATCCACAACGATTGCCCGCTCGGTTGCGCTACCCAAACCCGTCAAACCGGCAACCACGTCGGGGACTGTCAATGCGGCATACCCAATCGACAACGACGCAATCGCCAGACCAATCAACAATCCGGTAAGAACGAGATACAGCAAAAAAATCGAACGATCACTCATGCGCACTGAGATCCGCTGGAATTGACAACGCGTTCACTCGCTCGGCGATATATTCGGCGGTCTCGACCAACTGCCACCCGCCAAAGCCCCAATAGTGTGCCGGTACCGAAATGGTCGGGACGCGTTCGAGCAATTGTTTCAAGATCGGGTGTCGGGCATAACCGGATTTGCTGCGCGGCATGGCTCGATCGAAGTAACCGAGCAAGAACACGTCCGGCGTTGCCGCGACTAAGCGTTCCAACGGAAATCGCCCCCAACCGACATGCCCCTGCTCTTTGGCGTAGTTGCGCAAACCCAGCAGACTGAACACCTCGTCGATATACGTCTTCGCACCAGCACTGCCGCCATTTGGCCGCAGGTAAAGGATACGAAACGGTGGCAAGCTATCGCGTAACGCCTCCATCCGCGCTGCGACATCCGCGACCAAGGCTTGCCCTCGCGCTGTTTGCCCCAAAACCGTCGCCATTTGCGCAGTCGTCAGCAGGGTTTCCTGCCAATTGCTCGGATAGGGCATGACCACAACATCAATGCCCTGCGCATCAAGGACGTGCTGTAATCGCAACCCGCCCCACGCCAAAGAAGCGACCACTCGATCCGGCTTAAGCAGCAGGACTTCCTCGACACTGCCGCGATTGACTGGAAAACGGCGGGCTTGCTCGGTCACCGGTGACAAGGACGGATCGACGCTTTGGTAGGAAACCGCGAGCAGCTGCTCGGAGTCGACCAAGCTCAGGGCCAACCAGTCGGCGCACAAATTCGTTGTCACCACGGTCGGCGCGGCGGCAGTACAAACACTTGCGGCGACCCCAGTGACCACTATCACCAGCATCAGCATCAGCATCACGACGTCAAGGCCACACGGCCAGCGTTTGCGTTGGCTTTGCTCTAACACGCTCATCGCAAAGTGCCGGCGGCAACCGGCAAAGGGATGCCCAACTCACTGAGATTCAACGCGTGTCCACCATTCACCCAATACACCGGCCGCGCAATCGCACCGACTTGCCGCACCAAATGCCCGAGCCGATCCCGAAACAAACGGCCGCTAGGATACGCGGGGATCACCCCGGCACCGACATCTTCGGCAACACAAATGCACTCGCCACGTAACGCGACCAAAACCGCGAGGAATGCGGCGGTTCGCTCGGCCCAATCCGCTTCGGCTCGTGCCAAACCGTTGCTCACCCAGGTTCCCAAAGAATCCACCAACAGACAACGCTGGCTCACATCGTTAGTCCGCAAGGCTGCGGCGAGCTCCTCCGGGGCGGCGAGTGTGGTCCACTCGGTCGGCCGACGCGCACGGTGTTTGTCGATTCGTGCCGTCCACTCCAAATCCGCCGGATTTTCCAGCGCTGTCGCCACGTACGTTACCGCCAGACCCGTTCGCTGCGCCAAATGCTCAGCCCAATCACTTTTGCCCGACCGGGCTGGGCCAAGCACCAGCGTCAACCTTCCCATGTTGGCTTCACTCCACACCATTTCACCAAAACGCCCCACGGTAAGCCATCATGGATCAATGCGCAAAGGGGGCGCTGTCGACCGGGTCCCGCCATCGCCGGCTCGATCACCGTGTCCCGCACGACCCTAGAACCCACGAAGTGCAAGTGGACATCGACCACGACCGCTCGCTAGTGATGACAGAAGACTTCTTGCATCATCTCGATCAAACGCAGCGTTCGCGCATCACCAACTCGATAAAACACCCGGTTGGCATCTTTGCGAGAGGCCAGAATGCCTTTATCCCGCAAGATCGCCAAATGTTGCGAAATGTTGCTTTGCGACGTACCGACGTTATCGACGATCTCTTGCACGCTGAACTCACGATTCCCCAGCACACAGAGAATTTTCAATCGCAGCGGATGAGACATGGCTTTCAACGAACGAGACGCACGTTCGAGATCTTCCTCTCTCGTCAACAACTGGGCGGAGCCACTCATAGCACTTAAACCTCGCAGGCGGGACAAGATGTTCCTATCGGCATATCAGCTTTCAAGCATACGCCGATCATACCCCGCTGTCGCACCGTATTCGACTCGCCCCACCAATCCTGCCACGTGCTGACCGCCGCTTTCAGTGTTACTCTTTGTGCTGATGCGCCCAGGCCGTTGACGTGGCTTGGCAAAACCCGTTCGTCTTCTTAACGCCGGCGACCAATCACCAAACACCATGCCCTGTCCCCATCGCTTGCGAACCCTTATCTGCTGGCTTTGGCTGCTGCTTTGCCTCGTTTTGCCCGAGGCCACTTCGCCAGCACCCAATCCAGCAATGGTGCAATCCCGGCTTCAAGCCGTGCAAGCGGAAATCCGCAATCTACAGCGTTCCTTGGAATCCGCTGAGGGTGACAAGGGCCGTTTGCAGGCAGCCCTGCGCCAGGCCGAACTCACGATCGCGGCGATCGACCTGTCCGTACACGACAAGACGGCACGGATCGACCAACATGAGCGCAGTTTGCGCGTCCTCGCACAGGACATCGCCGCGCAGCAAGCGATCCTGCGCGAGCGTCAAGCGCAACTTGCCAAACAGGTCCAAAGCGGTTATCTCGCCGGGCGGCAGGCTGGGCTCAAACTGCTGTTATCACAAGACGACATCAACGGCATCGGACGCTTGCTCGGGTACTTCCGGTACTTCGTCGATGCCCGCATCGATGCCGTCGTCGCAATGCAAACGAGCCTGGCGGAACTCGCCGCAACCCGACAAGCCGCCGAACATGCGCAGACCGAGCTCGACCGCGAACGCAACGCATTGATCGAAAAGCGCAAGCAGCTCGAAATTGTCCAACAGCAACGGCACGAAACCTCGACCGCGCTCGACGCCACCATCCGTCGCGAGGGTCGCCAATTGGAGACATTAAAGGAAAACCAAGCCGCCTTAACCGAGCTACTGCGCGCGATTGCAAAGGAGCTCTCGGATCTGCCCGCGGAGATCGACGGCCGCGCGC
>CAZWQC010000071.1:0-10322 GCA_964635785.1 uncultured Ectothiorhodospiraceae bacterium | reverse complement strand
CGCCACACCCGCCGTCACCAGCGCTTCGATCACAAACTCCGCTCGCTGTTTCCTGAGTGTCAGATTATAAACTGGCAATCCGACGCTGTCGGTTAAGCCGGTCACCTCGACTCGCACCTGCAAGCCAAGCGCGGCCGCCTTCTCGTGCACCTGTTCGATACGCTCGGCCAATGTTGCGATCGCGTTGTCAAAGCGCGGGCTTGTGGGTATCCGCCAAAAACCGCTGTCGAACTCGAACACCGTCGCCTCGATCGCCGTTACCAACGTCTGATAGGCTTCGACATCGGCCGCCAAGGGCTTGACCTGGCCAACCTCGACAACGCTAACTCCCGGCAAATCCAGTTGTACAGACTTGATCGACCGCACCCAACGCTGATCCGCCTCCCCAGTAAGAACCAGCACATCTCCGGCTAGACGCCCACTCACACTGTCTGGCACATCGAGCTGGCGCAACGCGGTCGCCAACCGCCGGTCAACGATCTCCGGTGCCATCGACGCGTACGGTTCCCAATGAACCTCGACAGCCAGATCCTCGAGCACAGCCGGATCAATCATCTGACTCAAGTCTCGCGCGACCGGATCACGAAAACCGCTGAGCACGAAGCCCCGGTCAACGCGCCGGGCATCCGTAACCATATAACCAGGCTCGGCTTGCAAGCGGGCGAGCAGTCGCTCCCACCGCTCGCTGGCGGCCGGGTTCACCGAACTCAATGCCCGCGTGTCAATTCCCTCGACACCCGGCAACGACGCTGCACGGTCGCGGACAGTGGCAACCCAATCGTGACTTGCTTTCCCGGCAAGGACCAGTGTCCCGTCAGCGGAAGTCAATGTTACCGATGCAGGTACCGCCAAATGCTTGTGCGCGCGACGCAACACAAACTCGGGCGCCAGCGAGGCAAACGGCTGCCATTGCCCACGATAACCCAGCGCGGTGAGCCTGGCCGGCGTCACCAGGGACTCGACAGAAACCGCCAACGGATCCTTCAATCCTTTGACCGACCAACCTCGCTTCGATAAGTCATCATCGATCACGACATACCCTGGCGTCTGTGCCAATAACCGCAGAACGTCGTCCCGCGCACGCGCATCTTGCCAACGCCCCAGTCCCAGCCACCCAACACTCCCCACAACGACAGCCACCACCGTCGAGATCGCCAAAAGACCTAGCCATGGACGCCTCATTTTACTCGTGGCTTGCCGTTGTTGAATCAAGCAACCCGACAAATCCGGCTGCAGATCCGGCAAACACTCCATGCGTCCATCAAAAGCTCTCAGTGCATGCGCGTAGCGTAGATGTACCGATTCGATCGTCCTGGATAACAGGCTCCGCACCGAATCCGGATAACGTCCCCGTATCGCGGCAACCAATATGGCATACGGCCCCGGCAAGAGTAACAATTCCAGGTCACCGTAAACCAATGAACTGAGACCGTCGTCCTCACCAACCGTAAACGAGTCCGCCACAAAATCCTGCACGGCTGTCAACATGCCCGACACCATTTCCGGATCCTTGGTGACCGCGTCCCGCCCTTCGGCATGACCCAACAACAGTCCGGTTTCCCGATGCACCAGGAAAACTTGCTCAACCTGGAAAACCAGCGTCCTCAATAGCGCAATCTTGGCGAACGACTCGCCCGTGCGCCATGCTTCCACGCGCCATTTCAACGCTTGCGCCGTCAAACTTCGTTCCAGCACCTCGTTGAGGCTGTTAAACATCCCTTGTAACGTCGCATCGATCGACTTGCGAATCGTTGGCCCCAAAATGGGATAGAGGATATCTGCATAGCCTTTTGGGTCACGCTCGATCGCGCTGCGTAGACTGCGATCGACCACTGGGCCAACCGAGACGTCAAACTGCTCGTCCCATGCCGCGCGACGCTGCCAGGCTTCGGCCAACACCGAAGCCACCAGCCGGGTCAACTGACCGGGATCATTGAGGGTTGCGCGCAGATCCGCCATGTCCGCTTGCTCCGGACCCAGCAACAGCGCCCTGACTCGAGCCAACGCGATCGCCGAATCCGGCGACGGCTGTTCTGTTTGTGCCATCAACACACCCCTTTCCCGACTTGGCCGCCTAAACCGTCTAGGACCGCAACGTTCACTCGCCCCATTCGCCATCCTGGCGCCATCGTCAGCACGCCGTCCCACCGGCTTTGCGGCGCACAAACACACGCTAAAGCTGTCATCGAATCAACCGTCACGTAGCCGTTCGGCCACGCGTTCCAACAACTCCGCCATGCTGGAGCGCAACGCACGATCCTGCTCCCGCGCCAATTCGGCCCGTTTGGTTTCCGCACCGATGCGATCGATCAATCCCGCCATCTCGGTCCGCATCGATCCGAGCTCCGCGGTCAGGCGGTTATCCAGTGCCGACACATGCGCTTCCAGTTCAGCCTTCGCGGCCCCAAACAGGATGTCACGCAGCTCAGCCAGCCGCGCGCCATCCTCTACACCGGTATCATCGCCCACTTCATTAGCCCCCTTGACTTCACTCACCCTTGGCGATGCCATTCGCCTTATCTCCGATCCATCCGGACCCCAACAGACCCCATCCGCCAACCCAGCCTACGATCGCAAGGCCGGACGTCATACCTTTGCCAGTTTTCGCAAAAGCCCCAGACGCGCCAGCGCGACGTGCCTTCAGACCTTTGCGACCTCACCACCGCGACTCACGCGCTCGCTACCAGCACTCAAACTCATCGACCGTGACAGCCTCGGGAATCCTGGCACGGATCGCTTGAATCTCGTGGTAAATATCGAAAAACGCGGTCACCACTTCCGGATCGAAAAAAAGCCCACTTTTGGAACGAATGAAGTGACAAGTTTCTTTCTCGGAAATCGGCGGTTTATACACGCGTTTATTGATCATCGCATCGAATACATCCGCGACACAAACGATCCTTGCATCTTGCGGAATGTTGCGTCCAACCAGACCGCGCGGATAGCCCGACCCATCCCATTTCTCGTGGTGACAGCATGCCACTCGGCACGCCATCTGCAACATCGGGATGGCCGAACCTTCCAGCATTTTTGCACCGACCTCCGCATGCGTTTGCATAATCACAAACTCGTCGTCATCCAGTCGCCCCGGTTTCAGCAACACACGGTCCGGGATGGCGATTTTACCAATATCGTGCATGGGCGCCGCAAGCCGGATGTCCTCCGCCATCGCTGGGGACAAACCCATCGTTTTCGCGATCGCCTCAGAATAAAGACCGATGCGTTTGACGTGTGCACCAGTCTCTTGGTCACGATAGCCGGCGGCGACAAGCAGCCGATGTGCCACCTCCTCTTCCCGTTGCCTTATTTCCAGCGTTCGCGCCAAGACTTCGACGCCGAGCTGCTCGTTCTGCAACGCCTGTTCGCGTCCAACCTGGAGATGTTGTACCTGCTGGCAAAACGCATCCCCCAAGGCTTGAATAATCAACACGCGCTGACCCTCCTGGCAAAGCAGTTTTGCCTCAAATGGCCGCTCGTTTCCGTCGGCAGCCACTTCGATCCACGGACCCGAACTGACCGATCCGTTTTCCGTTGCCGCTTCGGTCATGGCCAGGCTGACAAAATCGACCAAAAAAGGCGATTGGTCCAGCAGCCGAAAGGTCCTCGCGGCATTTGCAACGGGTTCAAAGAACAGCGTTAACCAGGCAAGTTCGGGACCGCACAACACAAACTGCTTCGTATTCACCGCCACGAAGGCGGTGGTATCCAACCCGACCAAAACATCCTTTGCCTGCATCGGCGTTACCCTCTCCCAAGATCGGAACTCACGCGACCTCTTGCCACCGCTGACGCCTGCGCCAAGTCCGTTGACTGGCTCTCGGTTGGTTTGCGTTCAATGACCAATGTCGCCAATCGAGAAAAGAGGTTTTCCACCGATTTGGCCGTTTTCGCACTCGTTCGAAAAACGGGCACTTCCGCTTGCTCCAACACGGCAATATCGGTCGGTGACACTTCCAACCTTTCGTCGAGATCCTGCTTATTCAGCGCGCCCAAGGCCACCGCCTGGGGAAACAAAGCTAGGCATCGGTCATGAAGATCAATCGCCTTGGCCAAGGATTGTCGACGGGTACCATCGACAACCAAGATATATCCGGCCATCCCCCGTAGATAATTCATATTCAGTTGCGCATAGACATCTTCACCGGCGAGATCCCAGAGCATTAAGGTCACATCAACCCCATCGACGTGGACCACTTTCTTGTCAACCTTGACCCCAACCGTGGTCATGTACTTTTCCGAATAGATCCCTGACACGTAGCGACGTACCAAACTGGTCTTGCCCACGCCAAATGAGCCTAACATGCAGATCTTCTTCTTCACGATAGCCGTCAACCCACTCACCTCCCTCGACTTCGGTCAAGCCGATAGCCAATCTCGCTGAACTCATTCGCCTGGCCGACTCCAGTATAACCTATGCCGTCAACCGTGGCCCATCGTATGATTTTTCGCAAAACTTCTCGGTGTCGTGCGTTGCAGTAAGGCCGCACCGTGCGCAAGTTTCTCGAGCGTTCAGATTCCGGTTGCTTTCGCAAAAATCCCGATCTCATGGATCGCCTAACCGACCGACCGCGTCAGCCTAACCACGTTTTTGCGGCGTCTTGGCTCCTGCTCCTGGCCAGCCCACACCACCGGCCTCTCCAACCATTTTTGAATGAAGTTCCAAGACGCTTGGTAGCCGTCATGCGGCAACGTACACGCGGAACAATCTTTGCGTTTGATCCCGTTCTTATCCGTCAATACCTCGTACGGCCCGGGACATGCGTACGCAATCAAAGGGCAATAGCAAAACAGGCAATTGAACTCCCGCCTAACCCCCTGGTGACAAGGATAAAACGGGCAGGCGGTATTGCTGAACCCTTTGAACGCTTGATTATCGGTTGCGTCTTTTGGCTGCATCGTATTCCTCGACGTAACGTTGCCATTATCACAAGCAGACGACGCCAAAGAGCCTAGCGCGTCATCACGCTCGCTTGCCAAAAGTCGCGCGACGAATGCGGATTTGCCAATCGACCCACCCAGCTTGTCACTTCAAGCAACCGTGCTAAGCCAGTTTTCGTGCCATACGCCAGCGCCGCGAGTTTGGTTGACTTGCCGGCGTCATCGACCTATTGACGCACCGAGGCGTTCGCCTCTAACGTTGAACCATTGGCTCCTACAGGACATCGCCATGAAGCACGCTAACACGATCGCTTACCTAAACGGTACGTTCCAACCGCTCGATCAGGTGACACTCTCACCGCTCGATCGTGGATTCCTGTTCGCCGACGGAGTCTACGAGGTGATTCCTGTCTTCGGCGGCTGCCCGTTCTTACTTGAGCGACATGTCCAACGGCTCTACCGCAGTTTGGATGCCGTCCGGATAAACCGTCACGGTCTAGTGGACATCACCGATGTTCTGCACGAACTCGTCGATCTCAACGGGGCAGACGATCTCGCCCTCTACTTACAGGTCACCCGTGGAACTGCCCCAACCCGTACTCATGCCTTCCCAACTGACGCCGAACCGACCGTCTTTGCCACGGCCTCACCGCTTGACCCCCTCTCGACAAACGTGACGGCGGACGGCGTTAGCGCGGTCACCTGCCCGGACACCCGTTGGCTGCGCTGTGATATCAAATCCACCGCGTTACTACCCAATGTGCTCGCCCGCCAACAAGCCATCGAAGCCGGCGCAACGGAGGCGATTTTCGTGCGCGACGGCAACGCCGTGGAGGGTGCAGCAACCAATCTCTTCGCGGTGTTGGCAGGCACGGTCGTCACGCCGGGAATCGACCAGAACATCCTCGCGGGGATAACCCGTGGTTTTGTCATGGAACAATGTGCTCACTTGGGTATCCCGGTACAAGAAATGCCGCTCGCGGTCGACCACCTGTTTAGCGCGGATGAACTTTGGCTGAGTAGCTCGACCAAAGACGTTATCCCGGTCACGCGATTGGATGGCGTGCCGATTGGTCCCGGCCGCCCCGGTCCTGTTTGGAAAAGGCTTGACACGGCATTGCGACAAGCCAAAACCGCCTATTGCGCTCACTCGCGATGGAACAAAGCATGACAACCCAGCAAGCTTCCCCGCTCGAATTCCCCTGCGAGTTTCCGATCAAGGCGATGGGTGCGGCCATCCCGGAACTGCGCGCGCGCGTCCTTGGCATCGTCAGTCGATATGCACCCGAGGTGCGCGACGATCATCTCACTGTGCGCGCTAGCCGCAATGGCCGTTATCATAGTGTCACCGTCACGGTTCAGGCAACATCACGCGACCAGCTCGACGCGATCTACCGCGAACTGACAGCGTGCGAACTCGTTTTATACACGCTCTAGCGTGAGGCCGAATGGCAAGGCCACTGTTGACCATTCGAACCCTCGGCTGCCAGGACTATCATCGAACCTGGCAGGCCATGCGCGAATTCACCGCAGCACGCCAACAGACCACCGTCGATGAGCTATGGGTTCTGGAGCATCCGCCCGTGTACACCTTGGGGCAAGCCGCCGATTCCCGACATCTCCTCGACCCGCGCGATATCCCGGTCGTTCGCACCGATCGCGGCGGGCAAGTGACCTACCATGGGCCGGGCCAAGCGATCGTCTACGTGCTGCTCGATCTCAGGCGTCGTCGCCTCGGCGTCCGTAAAGTGGTCGAGCATATTGAACAAGCGGTTATCCAAACCACGGCCACCGTTGGCATAACGGCCTATGCCGACCCCAAGGCACCCGGTGTTTACGTCAATGGTGAAAAACTGGCAGCGCTTGGATTACGGATCACCCGCAAGGGTTGCTACCATGGACTTGCACTCAACGTCAAGGTGGATTTAACCCCTTTCCGCTTCATCAATCCCTGCGGATTTCCACAGCTCGCAACAACCAGCCTGGCGGCACACGGCATCCACTGCGATGTTAGCGACACCGGCACGAGCGTTGCAAACGTCCTCGCCGAGAGCCTGGGCTACCGGGCCATTATCTCGAGTGGTGACCGTCCCCAATCGATCGATAGGATTGATTGACACTGCGACCAAGCGACCCGGTGGACGGAAACTTACTGCATATACTCTTGATATTGCCGATCCACTTCTTGAATATGAGTGACCAACCAATCGTCGAGCCAACCCAACAGCGCTTGTAGTAAATCAACGGTTTGGCCCGGCTCGAGCTCCAACTCTTCCTGCAGTTCTCTAAATTGCCGCATCAAGCGATCATGTTCGCTTTTATGCGCTGCGAAATGGGGATAATCCACACGCTGCATCGCGGCTTCCTCGGCAATGAAATGACTGTGCGTGTAGTCCTCCAAACGGTCCATGATCTCTCGACAAGTCGCGTTGTCCCGACCCATTCGCAACGCCTCGGCCAACTCGCTCATTAGCGCGAACTGGCGCTGATGCTGCTTATCGATCTCGCCTATCCCAACACTCAAATCCTCTGTCCACTGCCTAATCTCCACCATCATCAACCCGCCTATTTTGCCTTACTCGATAACAAAACAAACCGCGGCATAATCCGCCGATTGCATCCCCATGACCACCACCTCACAAGCCACCCGCACGCCGTACCGGCAAGCGATCAACGCGCGAAATCATGCATCGTTCGGTTTGGACGCCGGTGCCGGACTTGCAATTTTCTCCACAGCGTAGCGCCAGATCCTGATTTCGTCCGACCAGTAATCCAGTGGCAACCCCGCCTTGCGTTTCAGCTGCCGAACGAAATCGGCCGGCTCCGGTAACGACGCCCACACGGAAGGCAAAAAAGTGCCCCGCGCCTGACCCACAGCCAAAATCAGTCCATCCACCTCCGGCTGTAGCCGTTGCACCAAATCCGCTTCATCGACAACCAGAAATGCTTGCGGTGGCGACAGAATCGAAATATCGAGTGCCAGTTCAGCGGCTTGGCCCCGCGTCACCGGGGCAAAACGGGGATCGCGAAACGCGGCGGCGTACGCGTTCTCCGCCACATCGACCACCAGCGGCCGACGCGCCTCCAACGTCCCGATACAACCGCGCAGATTCGAGCCGCTATGCAACGTCACGAACGTTGCTCGCTCGGTCGTCAACGCCGCCGGGTAGTTCGACAGGTCGACGGGCAAGGCACAACCCTCAGCAAGACCGTGCTCGATACTTCGGCGCGCGATCGTCACTAGGGTCTGTTCCAGCGGTTGACCCAAACTAGTCGAAGACATACGCACCATACCCCACAACACGATCCCGCGGCGCGCCGCGATCACCCGAATTACACAACGCCACCGTCTGACATCTCGCCCCACGCTTGCGCACAACCTGCAACAAGCCGCGCACGGGGATCGCTCCACACGCATCGTGGGTTCCGATCGCAGCCTCATCGAGACGCTCAATGGCGTTCGTGGTCGCCTGATCGACTCGCCGCGCTTGCTCGTAGGTTAGGAAATGACTCAAGTCCGAACTGATCACGATCAATGTTTGCGGTTCCTCCCAAAACCGATCGATCACCGCCGCCACGCGCCCGGGTTCGACCTGCCCCACCACCAACGGGATCAGGTCGAATCCATCCAAGACCGTTTGCAAGAACGGCAACTGCACCTCCAAGCTATGCTCGAGCTCGTGCGCTGCGGCAAACTTTTTCACCAAACCCTGCGCGACCAAAAGCGCGATCGAATCCACTGCAAGCGGCACTTGCCCTAACGGCGTGGCGAAAAATTCAGCCTCCGGGGCAGCGATCCCAGCAAAGCCAACCCGATGATCCGGTCCAAGCAATACCACATGGGATACGGTCGACTTGCGATTCTTGACGCGCGCATACACCGCAGCAGCGGTCGCCCCGGAGTAAACATAACCGGCATGGGGCGCAATCAGCGCTCTGGGTGCCGGCACATCGGTTGTTGCTTGCCGCAGCAGCTCGTCCACCAGCGTCGTCAACACTTGCGGTTGCTCCGGATAGAAAACCCCGCTGACAGCGGGCGGTCTTACGTTCATCATGACTCGACCTCCTCGACGCTTGATCTGTTTTCGACTAGTATAGACGGGAAAGCAACCGGATCGTGATCGGGGCGACGATCGTCACACGCTTACCCCCAGCGCTCCCCCATCCCTATTGATCGTCGCAAAGTTTTTGTTGCCTAGACCGCTGTGGCCCTCCCCTACAGGAGAGGCAAGACTTGATCAGACGATCGATACCGGGTTGTCGAGCCGCTGACCGTTGCCACGGCAGTCGCGACCGACCCTCCGGCGGTCCTGGTCGACCACCGGTCAAGCATCACGGCGCTCCAGCGTTGCTGCTCCCCTTCGTCCACCCAGTTCGGTAAGGCCCGCATGATCGATCAAAGCATCACCGACTTCGCAACGGCATCGACCGAGTTCTGGCACGCTCTGCCCGATGGCCGAATTCAGTGTGATGTTTGTCCTCGCGCCTGCAAGCTGGCGGAAGGTCAACGTGGCTTGTGTTTCATCCGCGCCCGAACCGACGATCGCATCGTGCTGACCAGCTACGGCCGTTCGAGTGGTTTTTGCGTGGACCCGATCGAGAAAAAACCGTTGAACCATTTCCTCCCGGGAACACCCGTGTTGTCGTTCGGAACGGCAGGCTGCAATCTGACCTGCAAGTTCTGCCAGAACTGGGACATGAGCAAATCCCGTGAAATGGACCGGCTAATGGACCGTGCCCAACCCCAACAATTGGCTAAAGCCGCGGTCGACCTAGGTTGTCGCAGTGTCGCATTCACCTACAACGATCCCACCATCTTTCTTGAGTACGCCATCGATACCGCCCTCGCCTGTCGTGAGCAAGGCATCAAAACTGTGGCCGTAACCGCCGGCTACATCAATCCGGAACCGGCCCGACGACTGTTTGCCGTCATGGATGCCGCGAATGTCGACCTCAAGGCTTTCAGCGACGATTTTTATCGGCGACTCTGTGGCGGCGACTTAAATACCGTGCTCGACACACTGAAATACATTCGTCATGAAACCACGGTACGGTTGGAGCTAACGACCTTGCTGATTCCCACCGAAAACGACTCTTTTGCGGAACTCGATGCCATGACGCGTTGGGTGGCCGAACAGCTAGGTACCGACACGCCGATGCACTTTACCGCATTCCACCCTGACTGGAAAATGCAGCAACATCCCCCAACACCGACCGACACCCTGTCGCGAGCCCGACGCATCGCGCTCGACAACGGGATTCATTATGCCTACACCGGCAATGTCCACGATGAGCCCGGCGGAAGCACCTATTGCCATCGGTGCGGCACCCGCCTTATCGGTCGCGATTGGTACACCATCACCCATTGGCACCTCGATCCCGACGGCGCCTGCCCCGATTGCGGCACGCCCTGCGCTGGCGTTTTCGAAGCTAAGCCCGGCAGC
>CAZWQC010000070.1:7185-10357 GCA_964635785.1 uncultured Ectothiorhodospiraceae bacterium | reverse complement strand
TCCCCTCCCCATGGTCGAGGAGGGGTGGCGGGAACGTCGACCCACCGATCAGTAGCGACCGGGGTCCTTTACCATGAGGCACCCCCGCAATTGCGATGCCAGCTTCTCGTTGAACCATTTCACCGTCCCTTCCTTTTTGACACCTCGATCCGGATCGTTGAACTGCACTTTATCCATGCCGACACCGGTCAGCACGATAATATGCCCCACTCCGAACCAGTAACCCGCACACCAGACCGGACCGCCCGCGCTGAGATAGTTGAAAAGATCGTCCTCAGAATGCTGATTCTTAACTGGTATTTTATATAGCCCTACTTTCTCGGCAAGCGTTATGAATTCTGTCGGATACAACCCGGTCGAATCGGCGAGCGCGTACTTGCTCGCCACCGTATTCATTGGACCGGCTCCTTTTCCATTCTGCTGCCAGTACACCCAGATCATATAAGCACTCGTGTGCCAACAACAGTTGGCTTTTTCTTGCGCAAACACAGGAACATTGAGTTTAATGGTTGGCATAGGATACTCCTGACTAAAAAACCGGTCATTTAGTATGACAATTCAATGTAAAACAGAGAACGAGCAAAGCGAATAACGTCCGCTCGGTCCGTCAACGCGAACTCATCGACCGGAGTTAAGACCGTAATCGAGAGCAAGTCAAGCCCAAATACTCGTGGCTGAATGCCGCGTCACGCATCGCCAACTCGCGCTTTGACGACACGGTCGACCAAACCCAAGCACTGCTGTGCTCGATCCAAAGCACCAAGGACAAATAGCGTCGCAACGAAAGTGAAGCCGTCTTTCCCCAGAGCCCCGCAGCCGGCCTTAAGGGCTGAAGTGTCTTGCTCGACTGTTTAATCAGTTAGCCATTCGGTTGTTCCACATCAAGCATGGCGTCCGTACCCAGATGACGCGGCCGCAAGCCAAGCACGACCAACACCGTCACGTAGCACGCTCCGCCAGCTCCGATCAATATAAACAGTGACCACACCCTTTCCAATACCGACCAATCGGTCCACACTCGCAAGGGTGGTGTCCACCAAAGCAACAATGCAGTCATCACCAAACCGGCAACCGCAACACGCAGTATCCAGTGCATCCAACCAAACGCTGGCAAAAACCCACCACAACGACGCAAACGCACCAACAACAAAAAAGCATTGAGGTAGGCTGCCAGCGCTGTCGCGATCGCCAACCCGGCATGCGCGCCATCCCAACCAAACCAGACCCATGGTCCAACAACCACTACGGTCAATGCCATGTTCGCCAGCATCGCGACAATGCCAATTTGCACCGGCGTCGCGGTATCCTGCTGCGAGTAAAACCCAGGCGCCAGGATTTTAATGGCGATGAAAGCTGGCAAACCAAGCGAAAATACGCTCAACACCAACCCCGTCATGTGCGTGTCGGTGGCGGTAAAGGCACCATACTGCACCAGGGTCGCCAGGATCGCATGGTTTAAGCACAGCAACCCCAGCATAGCCGGTATCCCGACCAACACACCGAGGCGCAATCCCCAATTCAGTGTGGCATTGAAACCGACGAGATCGCGCATGGCTTGTTGGCGCGAGAGTTTTGGCAGAATCACGGTACCGAGCGCGATCCCCGTCAACGCCAACGGCAGCTCGACGAACCGATCGGCATAATACAGCCAAGAAATCGAACCGCTCGCCAGCAGCGAGGCGATCAAGGTACCGAACAGGAGGTTGATTTGGACCACCGACGAGCCGAAGATCGCGGGCAACATAAGCTTGACGATCCGGCGGACCCCGGTGTGGGCCAATTGCCAGCGGGGGCGCGGCAGCAATCCTTGGCGCACTAAAAAGGGCAATTGAAATCCCAATTGCGCGATCCCGGCGAACAAGACACCCCAAGCCAAAGCCATGATCGGTTGCGCGAACTGCGGCGCCAACCACAGCGCGGCACCAATCAAGGCCAAATTCAGCAACACCGGGGTAAAGGCTGGTACCGCAAAGCGACCGAGGCTGTTGAGGATGCTCCCGGCCAACGCAGTCAAGGAGATAAACAACAAGTAGGGTAAGGTCAAACGCAGCATCGCCGCCGCCAAGGCATGCTGATCGGATACCGCGGCGAAACCCGGTGCGAACAGGGTGATCAATAATGGCGCCGCGACCACACCCAAACCCGTAAGCGCAACCAATACGACCAACAAAGTACCGACGGTGTGATCGACGAGGTCTTTGAGCTCGGCCGGACTGCGATGGGTCTGGTACTCGGCAAACACCGGAACGAAGGCCTGCGCGAACGCCCCCTCGGCGAACAGACGACGCAGAAAATTCGGTATCCGGAAGGCAACGAAGAAGGCGTCGGTCGACCCTGTCGCACCGAACGTCACGGCGATGACCATGTCGCGCAGATAGCCAAAAATGCGCGACAACATGGTCATGCCGCCGACCACCCCGGTCGAGCGGAGCAAGCTGCTTTGCACGCTAGTTGCGCTATTCAATTGATCGCCAACGATCCGCTCCCAGACCAGGCGGCGATCGAACTCACGACGCTAGGGACGAAGAAAAACTCGCCGGCTTCATGCCCAGCGTGCCGAATCGGCGTGAACTGAGGATCTTGCTGAACATCGAACGCCAGGGCCAATGCTTTGACCTGCTTCACCAGGGACAGATACAGGCTGTACCCATCCAGCACTTGGTCGTTGGTCCGTAACGTATCCAAGAACGCTTTGGCGAAAATCGAGTGGTTGCCACCGCCCACGTCGAGCACCGGCTCTTCACCGCCGGAGGTCAGCACCAACCGCGACCGCACTTTTGCCATTGTGCGATACCATTTTCGTTTTAGTTCGACCGGCATTCCGGTTTCCAACCGCGCCACAGACGAACGGGTCATCGTGCCCGAATAACAGGAGTCGGCGACCACGAGAATGTGTTTGGCCGACATCGCACCGATGATATCGGTAATATCGGTATTGGAAATCCAGTTAGCGCTGTTCTCGGCTTCGGCATCCACGGGTAGCCAGTACCCGCGATCGGCACCGCGATCCAATTCTCCGTGACCCGCGTAATATACCAGTAGGTTATCCGCATCCGAAATATCTTTACGCAGCGTATTGAGGGTTGACAGGATGGTATAACGGTCCGCATCGAGCAACAGACTCGTCTTAAAGCCGTAACGTTTCTCCAAGATGGCCGCAATCGTTGTTGCA
>CAZWQC010000070.1:765-7175 GCA_964635785.1 uncultured Ectothiorhodospiraceae bacterium | reverse complement strand
GGCTGAAGGAACGCCAGCGCGACATGGACTCGATGACCCGCGTCTCTGCGTCATATAGTGACCGCATTGACACTCTGCGCCTTGAAATCGCGACGCGGCGTGGTGAGCTTGGGCAGGTGACGATAATTTTGATTGCCAATGACCAAGGCGTAATAGTGCCCAAAATCGACATCCCCAACCCGTATCGTTGCACCTTTCGTCTTGCCATCGAGCGGTAACGAAGCCTCCCCTCGGGGCTTAATCAAGAGGAAATCCACTGCGGCTCGACGCCCTTTCCGGTCGATCGCAACGATACTGACCGGATTGTCGCTTTCTTCGGGCACTGCCAGCATCAATCCAGCCGGGGCATCGACCCGACCGATAATCTGCACCTGGGGAACAATCGAGCGCAACCTAATGCTGGGCAACCCCCGAGTCACGGCCAGCGGCGGATCGATGATTTCGATGGTCGGCGCCTGTTGCGCAAGCGATTGGTTTTCCGCCTCGGCCAACTCGGCCAATTGCTCACGGTGATTTGCCGATTTTTCCTCCAGCTGGGCGATCGACGCTTGTTGTTTGGCAATCTCCGCCTCCCGCGCCGCCAAATCGGCTCGCAATCGATCCAATTCCGCCTCGGCCTCGGCCTTAAGCGCCGCCTCGGATTCCTGGGCTCGTTCGTGTTGCGCTTGTAGCTTGGCACGCGCTTCGCTCAACTCCTGCGTACGCGATGCCGCCGCAAGCTCGACCTCGCGCAATCGTTCTTGAGTCAGCAAAAATTGCTCGCGCAACGCCAACAAGGTGCGATCTCGCCGTGCCAGTTCATCTTTAAGGAAGGACTCCTGGGCTTGCGCCTCGCTAAGCGCTGCGGTCAGTTCATCCGATTTGTTACCGATCTGCGCATTCAATTGACTCAGGCGACCCTCACGATCGGCCAAGGCGCGCTCCCGTGCGCGAATCTCATCTTGCAGCGCCTTGACTTTGTCGCGCTCCTCGGTACCGAGTTGCTGCACCGACGCAAGCTCAGCCCGAGCTGTCTGCAAGTCCGTCAATGCAGCATCGCGGCTTGCTTGGGCGAGGCCGAGTTCCGTCGTGGCTTGATCCAAACTGGCTTGCAATTGTGCAAGCTGAACCTCCTTTGCCGCCAACTGCACCTGCAAGTCACGCCGCTGGGTCTCTTGCCGCGCCACTTCACGTTCAAGATTTGCTGTCTCATCGCGCAATTCGCTTGCAGCAGTCGGCGGCGGAACTTCGGCAATGCGCGCGCGGGCCAACGCAAGATCGCGCTCGACCGCCTGCACCCGTCGGCGCAATGCCGCCGCAGCCGCTTCGGATTCTTTCAAGGACTGAGCACGATCGGCCTTCTCTTGACGCAGCAAATCGAGTTCCTGACGCAAACGCGCTTCTTCCGCCTTGTGCTCTGCCACCGCTTCACGCAATTCAACCAACTCTTGCTGCTGGGTTTGACGCGCCGAGACTTCGACGGAGGTCACGAACTCCAGTTCGCCGTCGCGAGGGAAACCCGAGGCAGTGCGATACCAGTTCAACGCTTCGGTGGTGTTCTGTTCCACCCCAAGACCGCGCTCGTGAAGATAACCGAGATTGATCGCGGCGGCACTGTCCCCCTGTTCGGCCGCCCGGCGATACCATTCGGCGGCAGTGACATAATCCGGGGTGATACCTAAGCCTTTCTCGTAAATCTGTCCGACGTAATTCTGCGCTCGCGCATCACCGCTCTTGGCGGCTGGCAACCAAACTTTCAGGGCTGTGGTGTAGTTCGCGCGGTCATAAGCCACATACTCACCCCCGCGAATTTCACAATCGATGGCCGAGGTCCTGATCGGACGCCGCGCCGTCAGATAAGTCATCTGCCCGCCGAGCTTGCGCACTTGTCCGGGCAATAGGCAATCGACCATCAGCAGCTGCGAAGCATCGCCCCGCGCTGCCGCACCCGCTGCCATCGGCTCCGCCGATTGTGGCAGGCCAGCGCAACTCGGCAACAGCATCGCCGCGATGAACCAAAGCCAAAAAAAACGACCGCGTTTCTTACCTTCCACCATGGTGATATCCTCTGCCGCAAAACAATGTCAGGGGAGTCAGCGCCGTGACCGTCAGTTCGACAATGATCCGGCATGACGGCCGGCAACATCGGGATACAGCGCACAATCTTGGCTATTTTAGTCGCTATCGCTTGGTTGTGCCGATACTCTTCGTCGCCATGGCGCTATCGGGTTGCCTCTCGCCCAGCCAACGCTTCGACCAAACCGCTGCACAACATGGATTTCGCAAAACACAGGTGGACGGCAACGGTTTTCGGCACGCCGTCTACCTTCGCACCCGTGATACCGCCAGCTCGCGTTTGGCACGGCATGACGCACTGCACCTTTACATTGGTGGTGATGGGACGCCTTGGCAGCGCGGTCGCTTTCCTGCAAAAGACCCGACCCCCCGCTACCCAGTGGCGCTAACCCTGCTCGCGCAAGACCCAACGCCAAGTGCACTTCTTGGGCGACCGTGTTATCACGGCTTGGCGACCGCCCCCCCATGCCAGGAAAGCGTTTGGACCGACGGGCGCTATAGCGCAACCGTTGTTAGCAGCATGACCGTTGCGGCCATCCGGCTCAGCCAAGATTTCGCCATCGGAGAACTCGTTTTGGTTGGCTACAGTGGCGGCGGTACCCTCGCCGTGTTGATGGCCGAGACGCTGCCTTCGGTTCGCGCGGTTGTCACGATCGCGGCCAATCTCGACATCACCGCGTGGACCCAACGGCACGGTTACCACCCATTGACAAGATCGCTAAATCCCCACGAACGCCAACCACTGCCAGCCTCGATTCAACAACTTCATCTTGTTGGCGGCAACGATACCAACGTCCCATCCACGATCGTCCAAACCTATGCCAAAAGGCAGCCACAAGCACAAGTTTGGCTCTTTCCCGGTGACGACCACCGTTGTTGCTGGCCACAACGGTGGCCCGACGCATTGGCTTGGCTGGCAGGGCAGTGAGGGGGCGACCGGTTAGCGGTTGGTGGTGCGAACGCGACGACACGCCCCTCGCCAGATCGACGTCACAACGTTCTGAACGTTTCTAACGCGGCGTTGATCGTCGCATCGATATCGGCATCGCAATGAGCGCTAGAGACAAAGCCCGCTTCGAATGCCGACGGCGCAAGGTATACCCCGCGTTCGAGCATCCCATGGAAGAACCGCTTGAATCGATCGGTATCGCAGGCTTGCACCTGAGCAAAGTTAGTGACCTGCGTGGCATCGGTGAAAAACAGACCGAACATACCGCCGACCTGATTGGCGGTCAGGGCGATACCGACCGCTTTTGCCTGATCTAACAATCCATTGATCATGCGTTCGGTCTTGGCGGTCAATGCCGGATAGAAGCCGTCGCGCCCGACCACTTCCAGCGTCGCAATGCCCGCGGTCATGGCCAACGGGTTCCCCGATAGGGTGCCGGCTTGATAAACCGGACCGAGCGGCGACAAATGCGACATGATGTCACGCTGACCGCCAAAAGCACCGACCGGCATGCCGCCGCCGATGACCTTCCCCAGACAGGTGAGATCCGGAGTGATGTGATACACGCCTTGCGCGCCGGCCGGACCGACGCGAAAGCCGGTCATGACCTCGTCAAAAATCAGCACGCTGCCATACTGATCGCAAATCTCGCGCAATCCTTCCAAAAATCCGGGAACAGGCGGCACACAGTTCATGTTTCCGGCCACCGGCTCAACGATCACACAAGCTATCTCCGCACCAACTTGCGCGAATACCTCCCGCACTTGGTCGAGATCGTTGTAGCCAACCGTCAAGGTATGTTTGGCGACGTCCGCCGGAATCCCGGGCGAAGTCGGCACGCCGAAGGTCAACGCGCCGGAACCCGCCTTCACCAACAGCGCATCGACATGCCCGTGATAGCACCCTTCGAACTTGAGAATCTTGTCCCGACCGGTGTACCCCCGCGCCAACCGCACGGCACTCATGGTCGCTTCCGTGCCGGAGTTCACCATCCGCACCATATCCATCGAAGGCACCCGCTGACACAGCAATTCCGCCATCCGGGTTTCCAACTCGGTCGGGGCACCATAGGACAGGCCACGTAATGCCGCAGCGCGCACTGCCTCGATCACATCGGGATGGGCATGGCCGGCGATCATCGGCCCCCATGAACCGACGTAGTCAATATAGCGCTTGCCATCTGGATCGAACAAATACGCTCCTTCGGCCCGTTCGATGAAAACCGGCTCACCGCCCACCGGCCGAAACGCGCGCACGGGCGAATTCACCCCGCCGGGAATGACGCGTTGAGCAGCTTGAAAGAGTTCTTGGGAACGAGACATCATACGGGCTCCTCTGTCGTTATCGAAAACTGCATGAACTTGCCTTGAACTGGTCGCAATCCTCGCATCAGTTTTTGCGAGCCTTGCCCGCGTGGGAAGGCACGCAAGACACGCAAGAACTTTCCTGCAAAAACCATTGCAACAATGAATACGGTGGCTCTGCCTGGATACCGAATTGGTCGGCTCTGCCGGATACATTGGCTGGCACAGCCGCCAGGATGTCGGTGCGAAGGCAGATGTCCTTGCACCCGTGCAAAACCAAACCCGGAATAGTAACCGAGACGCCGCCGGTTGCAAAAGCCATGGTTTTGACCAAACCGACCATCACTGCGCATACAACGCGGCCAGACACTGAGCCGCCGCTTTGACGTCCACCTTGGCAAATACCCCCGCAATCACCGCGATGAGATCCGCGCCGGCGGCGATCACCCTCGGGGCATTACTCGCATCAATCCCGCCAATCGCACAAATCGGCACCGGCAGCGACGCTCGGGCTTGGGTCAGGACAGCCAGCGACGCAGGCGGTGCCACCGGCTTAGTGGTCGAAGAAAAGAAGCGCCCGAAGGCGACATAGCTCGCACCATTGGCCACTGCCATTTGCGCAAGCTTAAGATCAGCATGACAGGTCGCGCCAACGATCGCTTGCGGACCGAGTCGATCCCGGGCTAGCGCGATGTCACCGTCCGCAATCCCAAGATGCACGCCGCAACCGAGTTGCACCGCCAAGTCGAGGTCGTCGTTGATGATGAGGGGCACGTTAAAGCGCGTGCTCAGGGCTAACAGGGCTTGCGCCTCACTCTCGCGCCGAGCACGACTGGCCTGTTTGAGACGATATTGCAGATAGCGCGCACCGCCGGCCAAAGCGGCCTCGACATCGCGCAGCAACGTCGCCAAGTCGGCATCCTGATGATTGGTGATGACGTACAAACCGCGCATGGTTGTGTCAGCAAAGACCACTTTGGCGGGCAATGGCCGCAATTTTAGCGCTGTGTTCCAGGGCGCTGAGCCATTTGTAGGCCAAATTCAAGTCGCGATCCGCAGCATACAACCCGTGCCCCCGCACGATCACCACGCGATGGCTTCGCAACGCATCGGCCACGGACTGCGGCGCTTGTTCGAGATAGCGATCGTATTCGATCGGCAAGACCGGTACGCAGGGGAAATACGCTCGCCCCTCGAAATCCTGCGGCTCGAACACCGGCGCATTCAACGTCAATGCGATCGCATTCGGCCCATGACTGTGCAACACCGCACCGGCCTGAGGATTTAGGCGATACACCGCGGCATGTAAGTTAGCGTCCAACGACGCCCCCGCCGTTGGCGCCCCATTGACCGCGCACAACACGAGGTCGTCCACGGTCAATCGATCGGCACAGGCGCCAGCCGGGGTAATCCAGAACTGATCGGCAACACGCACCGAACCGTTTCCGGAATGCGAATCGTTATCGCCTACTTGACGCAGCCACCGATAATGCGCGACGAGCGCGGTTTTGTTATTCATCGTCGGCATCGGTTCGGTCTTGCGCTGTTGCCTCGCGTAGGCTGATCACCGGCCAACCGCAGGACTTCGCATGCGCTTGCAACACCGGATCGGGATCGACGGCAACCGCTCGGGTCACCTGCTCGAGCAAGGGAATATCGTTGCGGGAGTCCGAGTAAAACGTGCTGTCACGGAGGTCGCAGCCGTTTTCCACACAAAAAGCACGCAAGCGAATCACTTTCCCTTCTTGAAAACACGGCGTGCCGGCAATGCTGGCATAAAAGCGACCATCGACCTCGGTCGGATTGGTGGCGAGCAAATGCGGCACTTCAAGTTCGCGCGCAATCGGCTCGGTGATAAACCGATTGGTCGCCGTGATGATCACGCAGGTATCCCCCGCTTGCCGATGCTTGGCGATCAATTGCCGCCCTTTAGGCAAAATCAAGGGCTTGATGCGCTCGACCAAGAACGTTTCCCGCCATTTCAGTAAGTCGGCCATGGCGTTTTCTGCCAACGGTCGATAAGCGAACGCCGCGAACTCGTCGATATCGAGTGTTCCCGCCGCATACTGGGCGTAGAAACGGCGGTTGGCTTGTTCATAGTC
>CAZWQC010000070.1:0-755 GCA_964635785.1 uncultured Ectothiorhodospiraceae bacterium | reverse complement strand
TCATAGTCGTGCCGATCGACCACGCCGAGGTCGATCAGGAATTGGCCCCAAGCATAGTCGCTGTCGCCGGCCAACAAGGTATTGTCCAAATCGAAGATCGCCAAAGCCATATCGTCTCCTCGTCGATGGCATCGCGGACGATTGTACAGAGGGATGCCTGGCTTGCACCATGCCCGGACTTGCTCGTTAATGATTGCCGATTCGCTATCGGTATGGAAGAATGCCCTGCAAACAATCGAATCGCGCTGATCGTGAACGGACAAGTTATTGATTCAGAGGGTTTTCGGCTGAACGTCGGCATCATCGTGTGTAACCCGGCGGGACGCTTGTTTTGGGCCAAACGCTTAGGTCAAGACGCCTGGCAATTTCCCCAAGGCGGCATCTTGCCCGGGGAAACGCCGCGCCAAGCCATGTTCCGCGAGCTGCTCGAAGAAACCGGCATGCGCCCGGAGCACGTCCACCTGGTCGGGGAAACCCGCGGCTGGCTGCGCTATCGGCTACCGGATTACTTGATCCGACGACACGCCTCGCCGGTCTGCATCGGCCAGAAGCAACGCTGGTTCATGTTGCGCTTGGTCGCCGCCGATGACTGCGTATGCCTGGACAACGGCCCGCACCCGGAATTCGACAGCTGGCGCTGGGTCGATTATTGGCATCCAGTGCGTGAAGTCGTGTTCTTCAAGCGACACGTCTATCGGCTCGCTTTGAACGAGCTGGCCCACTGTGTCCGCACGAACGGGGCCACGCGACCGAAA
>CAZWQC010000069.1:6839-10375 GCA_964635785.1 uncultured Ectothiorhodospiraceae bacterium | reverse complement strand
GACGGGATCGAAGCGACCAAGCAAATTCGCCGCGAGTTGGCCACCGCTGGGCAGAACCAAGTGCCGATTGTCGCCTTGACCGCACATGCGTTGAAGGAAGAGCGGGAGCGTTGTCTGGCGGCGGGGATGAACGATTTTTTGACCAAACCGATTGATTTGACGGAGATGGCCAACATTCTCGAACGGTGGCTGCCGTCGTCGGTAGACTGTGCTGCCGACCTATGTCGGGATGGTGTCAAAGACAACCAGGCAGGCGACATTGCGGTCGCAACGGAGCGGCGGAACGAGCAACCGGTGATCGATTGGCCTGATCTTTTGCGTCGGGTACTGGATGACCGTGGGCTCGCGCTCGAAATACTCAACACTTTTAAGGCGAACTTGACGGTGCAGCTCGACGAGCTCCGGCAAGCGTTCGAGGTGGCGGATATGTATCGATCGCGGCAAGTATTGCACCGGTTGAAAGGCGGGGCCAGCACCGTTGGTGCCATTGGGTTGTGGAGCGCAATCGAGCGGGTCGACCAGTGTTTGGCGCAAGATGACATGACGGGCGCTCGTGGTGAACTGATCGGCCTTTTTGCCGCCGCTGAGGTTTTCGAGCAAACACTCGTCAAGTGATTAGCGATTGTTTGACACGTTCTCGTGTCCCCCGCGGGGGAAGGGATGTAGCAGACTTTTGCGCAAACACATCTGCAACAGTTGATTGCAAGCATCCTCGTTACCGCATCGAACCTGGCTGGGGTTGCCATGGGTGGCTCCGGGCACGGCTGTCGCCTAGCGCGGTCTCGCGCCTTCCCGGCAAAAGCGACTTATTCTGGATGGAAATCTCGCTGGCATGAGCGCACGTCGTTATTCTGTGCCCCCGATCGGGAGCCAAGGCTAAGGTGGGCGATGCGCCCTACTGTTGCCGAGCGAAGTCGAATATAATTTGAGCTCCTGCGGTTACCACGATGGCAACCGGCATCGGCTATTCATCTAAGCAAAACGTAGAGAGTCACTATGTATAACGGCACTAGCATCACCCAGTTCATCATCGAAGAACAGCGTCATCACACGGGTGCGACCGGCGAGTTCACCTCACTGCTCAACGACATCGTCACCGCATGTAAGGTGATCTCGAACTTGGTGAACAAAGGCAATCTGGTTGGCGTCCTGGGCGCGGCTGATAGCGAGAACGTACAAGGCGAAGAACAGAAAAAGCTGGATGTGATTTCCAACGACATCTTCCTTAAATCCAATGAATGGGCGGGCCATATTGCCGCCATGGCGTCTGAGGAAATGGACGACATCTACCAGATTCCCGCGGATTCCACGCATGGTAAGTATTTGCTGACCTTCGATCCGTTGGATGGCTCCTCCAATATCGACGTGAACGTGTCGGTGGGAACAATTTTCTCGATTCTGCGTTGCCCGCCAGCGGATCGCAGCTACCCGACCCGCGAAGACTTCTTGCAACCGGGTAACGAGCAAGTGGCCGCCGGTTATACGTTATATGGGCCGTCGACTATGATGGTGCTGACCAGTGGCCAGGGGGTGAACGGTTTCACGCTCGACCAGGATATCGGGGAGTTCATCCTGACCCATCCGCAGATGCAGATTCCCGCGGATACCAAGGAATTTGCTGTGAACGCCTCGAACATGCGGCATTGGGAACCACCGGTTCGTCGCTACATCGATGAGTTGTTGGCGGGGAAAACTGGGGTGCGCGGAACGGATTTCAATATGCGTTGGATCGCGTCGATGGTGGCTGAGGTTCACCGGATCTTGACCCGGGGTGGGATTTTCTTATACCCCATCGATGAGAAGTTGAAAGCGGACGGTAAGGAAGGCCGGTTACGGCTGCTTTACGAGGCAAATCCCATGGCCTTTATCGTGGAGCAAGCGGGTGGCCTTGCGAGCACCGGTCGGGAACGGATCATGGAGATCAAGCCACATGAGTTGCACCAGCGGGTTCCGGTCGTTCTGGGTTCACGCAACGAGGTGGCCCGAGTCGTGCAGTATCACAAGGAACAATAGTGCTGCGTAGCCTGGGTACGCCAATCTAAGTCCTCGCCAGCCAAAATAACGTATCAATCGTTGCATACCTACATTGCGTCCCTTGCCCCCACGGGGAAGGGACGCGGCAGACTTGTTCGACGGAAACTTTTGCCGCAATGACGAATATTGGTGTGTTCGGTCGGTGCTGTCTGCCGGCGAGTTGACCGTCAGGTCGACGAACAAACAGGCTGGACTGCCGCTCGCTTTCGTGTTGGGCTAAAGGCCAAAACGCCGGCTTTATGATGGACCCATCAATGCTGCTCGTTCGGCTTGGCTCAATCCAGGCGATACCGGTGTTTGCAGTAACGGTGGATGGCGGACGCAATTGCGGCCGGCCGCTTTGGCGGCATAGAGCCAGCGGTCGGCGGTCGCAACCAAGGCTTGTTCGCTGAGCGGGGCTTGCAGGGTATGCACGGCGACACCAAAACTTGCAGACAAGGCAATCGGCTTGCCAGCGTAATCCAACGGCAGATGCTCTAAACGCCGACGGTGTCGCTCGGCCATCTGGATCGCTGACTCAAGGTCGGTATTCGGTAGCAAGAAGGCGATTTCCTCTCCCCCGTAACGACAGACGATGTCGAAGCGGCGGCTGTTTTCTCGCCAGAGTTTGGCCACATGTTTCAAGGCGAGATTTCCCACCTCATGTCCATGCTGGTCGTTGACCTGTTTGAAATGGTCCAAATCGGCAATCAGTAGCGCAAGCGGCAGTCCGTCGCGTTGAGTGCGTGCCCACTCTTCGGCGATGGCTTCCTCGAACCGACGATAGTTGCCAAGACCGGTGAGTCGATCGGTGCGCAGTTCGGTTTGCAACGACGTGATCTCGATTTCCAATTGGGCGAGTTTCGTCTGGCAGGGGCAGTCAGCCACCCCTAATGGGCAATTGATTGGGTTTGAAACGAGTTGATGAGACTCGGCCGTATAAGGCTCACTGAGTTTGGCGCAGTCCATCGGCATGGCTTTATCGTTGCTACTTGGAATCGTCGTGTCGTTGTTCGCAAAATCATAGCGTATTCGGGCAGCGTTGACGAAGGAGGTCAAAAACTGACCCGTTTTAGCCCAGGACACGGATAGAACCGCATTGCAAGTCGCGCTGATCCTCAATGTTTTGGCTAAACCGGTCCCGTCCTAGGTTGCGAAAGGTATTGGAACAGTGCTTGCTACTGTGGCTGAACAGGTGATTGGTTCCGCAAACGGGGGAGATGATGATGAAGCAACGTGGTTTTACCTTGATCGAATTGATGATCGTCGTCGCGATTGTTGGCATATTGGCATCGATTGCGATCCCGGCCTATCGAGATTATGTCGTGCGAGCAAAAGTTTCTGAGGCAATGGTCTTTGCGGGTGCGTATCGATCGGACTTTACCGAGTTTGCCGCGGTCAATGGCCACTTGCCACCCGATGGTTTCAACTATTTCTCCGGGTCGACCGATGTCGTTACGAGGGTGAACTGGTCGACGGGCAGGCATGCGATCGAAGTGTGGCTGGTGGCGGATGTGGTGCCC
>CAZWQC010000069.1:0-6829 GCA_964635785.1 uncultured Ectothiorhodospiraceae bacterium | reverse complement strand
CGGTAAGACGTCGATTCTGTGGTTGATTCCACCGCCGTTGGCGCAGATGGGCGGTTCGGTTGACTGGGTGTGTCGTGGTCATTCGGGAAGCGGCAATGTCAATTGGAAATTGCCTGATCGGTATTTGCCGAGCTCGTGTCGAGGCGCCATCCCGGGACATGCTGGCTAGTATCAATGGTTTGGTCAGTTCTTGCGTTCCCCTCAAGGGGACGGAACACAGCCGGTCGTTCAGCAAAAGCTGTCGTAACAACTAATCCGCAGCACGGGGAATCGTTAGGGCGATCGCATCGTCGTTTGGCGTGATCTTGTTTGCAAGTCAAATCGCTTGCAAAGTCAATGATAATGCGAGCACCAGTGATCTTTGCGCAATCGGCGGGTTTTTTCGACCATCCGGAAGGTTGATCGGTTGTTGTTGAAACGCGTAACTTCGCTGAAGTGGACCCAAATGACTTGATGCGATTCGTCGCTGCCGGGAATGGCCAGGTCGTTATCCATTTCCACCAAGAAACGAATATCGTAGTGATCGTGACGTGGGCCCCGTATCGAGGAAGGGATCGAATGGATATCGACATCGAAAATGGATTCGCTAATCAACCGAATGTGAGAGGGGGCCAAGCCGGTTTCCTCGGCGGTTTCGCGCAGTGCGACCGTCACAATATCGGCGTCACCATCGGCATGTCCGCCAGGCTGAAACCATTGATCGTGCTTGCGGTGGTGCAGCAATAGGACGTGGTCACGAGCGGGATTGACCACCCAAGCTGAACCGGTCACGTGCCCGGGCCAATGGTCACAATGAAAGCAGTCGTGATTTGCCAAAACGAAAGCGCGGGTTCGTGCGACATACGCGGCTTCTTCCAAGAAGTCGGTGCGGTATGGCTCGAGGAGTTCGAGTAAGTGTTGGCGATGCATGGCGATCTTTGCCAGGGCTATGGAGAATCCGGTTCGTTCACGTCGTTGATGGGCGTTCCACGGCGTTCAGTGCCGCTGCTGCCGCTTCGTCGATATCGCCTTCGCTGCCGGCAAGCGTCAAGCGGCCAAACGCACCGACTGCCCGAACGTCGATCAAGGTGATGTTGGCGGCTTTCTCGGCCTGATTGGCGGCATAGACCACGTATCCGGCCGGTTCGGTCTCCAGAATGAACATGCTCTGTCCGGGGAGGATCATGGAACCGCGACGGTTTTGCCGGTTGATCAATACGGTGTGATCTGGACTCATCCCGCGGATGACCTCATGCCAGGCAATCTTGCAGCTGAGCCGATCGGCCTGGCGACTGCCAATACTGGCGAGTAGAATGCGGCCCGCTTCACGCACGTCACTTTGATCGCGCTGGTGAATCACCATCGAGCCAAACGTGCGTTCGACCACTTGCTGGGCTAGGTGAACCCGTGTGGACTTGAGCGCGAGATCGGTCAATCGATGAATGGCCATGCCCGGGGATACCTCGATCCACAAGCAGGCATCCCCAGGGACCGGGAGAAAGCCTTGCGAAACCGTAGCCATGTAGGCAGCCAGCTGCGGTTGCAGTGAATCGAGATAGACATAGGTCCGAAGATTGATCATAGTGGTCCCGCAACATCGCGATATCGATGGTTGGTTATCATATCTCAGCTTTCCGGGACGATCCACGTATCAATTCGAGCGTGTTCATTAAGGTTTCAGGCGACTTAGGACTCGTCTGCTTGCCGAGGTCCCGGGCGATGGACGATGAAGGCCGCGCGACTGTACCCGCCCATGTCTTCGATGTTCAAACGAATCGGATGATCGGCATGCGTGGCCCGGCAACGCTCGATTTCACGATAGATGGGGGTGGGGTCGTCGCGATAGCAATGTTGCTTCCCGAAGCTTTGCCAGGTGGTGTAATTCGGGCTGATGGGCACGGCGTGCTCGATCCCCACGATGCAGTTCTTGTGCAGGCATTTGCCGACTTGTTCGAACCAACAGTTTTCCGAGGACTGGGCAGTTGCAGGGGGATGATCGCTGGTGGTATCGGTTTGCATGGTCTATTCTCCGGATCGATGACAATGATCGCGTTTTGCAAAATGCTGCGAAGCGCCGGGGCTCTGGCAAACGGTCCTTTGGGCTGTTTGGTGCCTTCAGCCCCCGGGACGTGTTTGCAGTTGGCAAGACCGAGACGGTTGCCATCGCAGCCATCTGGATCAGTGTAGTGGGTTTCCCGGTTTTGAGGAAATCGCAATTTTCGACCGGAGCTATAGAGAATACGCGATATGCCACATAAAACGAGTTGACATAGAAGCGCGGGTTTTTGTCGCAACAAGGTGGGAATGTGTAGACAGTGTGACGAAGACAGGGAACCCATAGCACGATCCATGCTTGCGAGTGGCCGCCCAAGCGTGCGTTATGGCAGGCGATCAGTAGAAATTCTCGCCGCTGTCGAACTCGCGTTCGGCCTCGAGCCAGTCTTCGACTTCGTGTCCAGGTATGAACCCGCGTCTTTTCGCCTTAAAGTAAGCACGCTCCTGGATCAAACGAAAGCGCTCGCTTGGGACCGGATTGGTACGCCAAGATTTGGGTTCTGTGGAGATCGACAGAACGATTTGTGGCGTCTGGGTCAGGCGGCGACGTTGGGTTGTCGGCAAGGTCCGCGAACGGTAGTACTTCGGCAAAAGCGGATTGGATGACACGCCGGGCATGGATGATTCCGTGTCGAAGTATGCCGGGGTTGGGTTGTGACGATTCATACTGAGTATTCCTTGTGTAGGGGGATTGGACGAAGTTCCAATGGTCGCTTCCTGCTGTCGTGATGGTCGATCACCAGCAAATTGGGATTCAGACGACGCTATCAAGATCGCTTTTGTTTGTAGAGATTGTCCCAAAAGGATTGACACGAAATGCCCTCGTCTTCCTTCCCCTGGGAGGGAGAAGGGATACGAGTACTTATGAAACAATCACCCAGATGTTAGCAGTGTGTTCGTCCCAGGCAATACGGGTTATTACTGAGCGGGATGGGAAACGCCATCGCCTCGATTGGCGAAGATCGAACCCAATCGATCGCCTGATCAGCGCCATGTGCTGATCAGGCGATGCGTCGAGGCGGGAAAGGTGGCGTAAACAATGCTTCGCCACAGTAGGGCAAAGCACGTTACGTCGTCTGGCCAACCCTTGTTTGGTGTTACGGTGAGACGCTTTTGCAACAATTGATACTTTGGGATATGCCAAAATGCTGTAATTGGGGGCCGATTCTGCCACCTGAAGGTCCATGAGTTTCTGGCAGAACGGCATGATGGCCCGATGCACGGACCGGCAAGCTCTCCGATTCAGTCCGGTAGGGCACCGATGACCGGAGTGACGATTGTGTTGCCGGCTTCGCTTTGATCAAGACGTTCTCTGGGTCACCATCCCACGCGATGCCGCTCATTGGTTGAACGGGGTGGCGTCGAGACGTTGAAGGTTCGTAAAAACCCTTCAGGTGCGGCCGAAACCCGCCTGCCGGCAAACCAATGCCGGCAGGCGATGACAGGACGCGGCGCTGAGCGCTGCGGCTCAAACCGCTGGTTTGACTCCGGATGTTCGCTCGTCAAGCCATTTACCGATCGTCGGCGGGACCGTCTTTTGGGAACGTCCGCTGACATAGATACCGATATGACCGCCGGGAAAAGACAGCTCGGAATAATCTTTGGTGCCGACATAGTCTTTCAGGGACTTGGACGACGAGGGCGGGACCAAATGGTCTTGCTCGGCAAATACATTCAACACGGGCATTGTGACGTTACGCAGATCGACTTTCTTTCCGCCGATTTCGATCGTTCCGTTGATCAAACCATTGTCCTGATAATACCACTTGATGAATTGACGAAAGGTTTCTCCGGCTTGGTCAGGGCTGTCGAAAATCCATTGTTCCATGCGCACGAAGTTCTTGATCTTTGCCGGATCATCGAGAATGTCGACCATGTCAAGGTACTTTTGCCCGGTGAGCCGCCAGGGTTTCAGTGCCAGGAAGCTGCCGTTCAACACTTCGCCCGGGATATTGCCCATGGTGTCGACAACCAAGTCGACATCGATATGCTGAACCCAATTGCTCAAGGTATTATCCGGAGTTTTGAAATCCACCGGAGTAACCATGGCAATGAGATGTTCGACTTTGTCCGGATGCATAGCGGCGTAGGTTAGGCTGAAGGTGCCCCCCTGACAAATGCCAAGCAGATTGATACGATCAAGCGCGTGACGTTGGCAGATTTCGTCGATGCAACGGTGGAGATAACCGTTTAGGTAATCATCCAAGGTGAGGAAGCGATCACTGCGATCGGGATAGCCCCAGTCGATCAAGTAAACGTCGAGACCAGCATGCAACAATCCGCGGATAAGCGAGCGGTCTTCCTGTAAATCGGCCATGTAGGGGCGGTTTACCAGCGCGTACACAATCAAAACCGGAATCGGATTGCGGCGGGTCGCAAGCGGTCCGGAAAAGCGATGCAGAGTCAGTTTGTCTTCGCGATAAATGACTTCGGTCGGCGTACAGCCGGTTTCGAGGTCGCCAATGTTCTTGAAATGGGCGAGACCGCGGCCAAGCTTCTGGTTAAACTCAAGCGCTTCTTGCACGGCGCGATCCGGACGAATTTGAAACGGAAGCACGATCTTGTTCTCCTGCCTACGATAGGGGATTACGTGGTCGAAAAAGTAAATTGGATTCGGCTTTGGGTCGACGACCCCGTTCGTTCGCAACGACGCGGTCGCCTTGTGCGTTCAAAGAGCAAAGCGATGGCGTTGCTAGGCGCCCGCGGCCCCTCCTGTGTCGGCAGTCTTGGCTTTACTTGTGCGTGCCGTCTTGTCTTGTTTGAGCTGGTCGATCTCGCCGCGTAGTTCGACTAACCCGGTACGCAGCTCTCGGTTTTCCCGGCGAAGCGCCACCATGCGCTCCTGCAGCGTTTCGATTTCGCGTTGATTCGGCAAGTTCATCATGGCCAGGGTTTTGTCCAACATCATCGTGGCTTGGCGTTGCACTGCCATCAGGGTGTTGGTGACGCGTCCATACATCTTTGAATACTCTTCCGTTAACGCCGCGTCAGCGTAAACTTCTTCGCAGGCGTCGACCCAAAGATTGTACCATTCGCGACCGGTTTGAACGGGTTCTTCCCGCTCGCCGAGCATTTTCTGCAGGTGGTCGGTGGACTGCTTGGCAATCTCTGCTATGTAGTTGCCGAAGTCGACGAGCGCGGCGTCGTAATCGAGCAGCAGGCTGGCCAAGGTTTGGAATTGCCCTTGTAGCTCGCGATTAAAACCGACACCAGGGATGCGTAGGTATTGTTGAAACTGTTCGCGCAGTTGGGTGGCAGCGGGAAACTGCGGGAAAAGTCCTTTGAGCCAGTCCGCGGCGAGTGGTGGGGTTGTGTTGGTTAGGGCTTGTTGCCAGGCGGCCATGCCTTGCTGCCAGGGGGCGAACCACTGCCCGCTCCCGGTGTACGGAGCATTGCGGAAAGCAGCGAGCATGAAATCGCCGGTTTTGGTATAGAGGTCCTGCCATTGACTGCTAGCGACGGGTGCGGCCTTACCCATTTCCTCAAGGATGCGCAAGTACCAGCTGCCGGTCGCAACCAGCCGGTTATAGAGGTCTTGCATCGATGGGGGTGCCGTGGGTGCGACCATTTCCCACCATTTTTGCAAACCATCCGCCCAAGTGTTCGGCGTTTGGGTCCGGGCATGTGAGTAATCGAAAGCCTGGCGGGTCAGCTCGCTCCAGGCGTCCCAATAGCTGCGTTGCGCTTGTAACCAAGCGTCCACGGAAAACGGATTGGTATCGGCCATAGCCCTTGTGTGCTCTGTTTGGTTGGAATTGGGTGGTGGATGTGGTGAATCGGAGCGGGTGGCGCCCGAACTCGGCACATATCGAAAAACCGTGCCGATCCCCCTAAAATCTCCCGCGCCAAAACTAGCATGTGCTATCGTGCTTTGCAATTACAGCCAGTCAGGGCGGCCGACCCGGTGTCGCCACCTTGCACTGCCACTCACTGCGTACCTCGGGAGTTTCTTTAATTATGCAAGACAACGATGCCGTCATTATCGCCGCCGTGCGAACTGCGGTGGGTAGTTTCAACGGGGCCATCGCCAATTTCCCGGCCTCGACATTAGGTCAAAAAGTGATGGAAGCGCTGTTACAGCGCAGCGGTTTGGGTCCTGAGCAGATCGATGAAGTGATCATGGGACAAGTGCTGACCGGCGGAACCGGCCAGAATCCAGCACGCCAAGCCGCGCTGGCGACCGGGATTCCCCATACGACGCCGGCGATGACGATCAACAAGGTCTGTGGTAGTGGCTTGAAAGCCGTTCATTTGGCTTGGCAATCCTTGCAAAGCGGTGATGCGAGCCTGGTGATCGCTGGTGGGCAGGAAAGTATGAGCATGGCGCCGCATGTGTTACCGCAGTCGCGCAATGGCGTGCGCATGGGTAACTGGGAGATGGTGGATTCGATGATCAAGGATGGTCTGTGGTGTGCTTTCAATGATTTCCACATGGGCATGACGGCCGAGAACATCGCCAAGAAATACGGCATTAGCCGACAAGAACAAGATGAATTTGCCGCAGCCTCCCAGCAAAAGGCCGAAGCGGCAATTACGGCCGATCGCTTCAAAGACGAAATCGTGCCGATCGAAATTCCTCAACGCAAGGCCGATCCGATCCTTTTTGCCCAAGATGAATTCCCGCGTTTCGGCACGACCGCGGAAAAACTCGCTAAACTTAAACCGGCTTTTGCAGCGGATGGCACAGTGACAGCCGGCAATGCATCCGGGATCAACGACGGTGCGGCTGCTGTATTGGTGACAACCGCCGGCCATGCGAAATCCCTTGGTGTGACGCCGATCGCGCGGTTGGTGG
>CAZWQC010000068.1:1338-10380 GCA_964635785.1 uncultured Ectothiorhodospiraceae bacterium | reverse complement strand
CCGCTTGCGCGGCTGGCTTTGATCGAGTGAAGCTGAACACGGTTGTCTTGGCGGGCTGGAACGATGATGAAATCATCGATTTGGTGTCATTTGCGGTTGACCGCGACATGGATATCAGTTTCATTGAAGAAATGCCGATCGGCGCGATGACGCGCGGATTGAGTATGCCACGTTATGTCGCCGGTGATGCGGTTTTGGCACAAGTGCAGCGGGAGTTCAGCTTGTTGCCCTCGACGGAAACAACGGGTGGGCCTTCCCGCTATTATCGGATTAGTGGCACCTCGTCCCGACTGGGTTTGATTGCTCCACATAGTCACAACTTCTGCGCGCGTTGCAACCGCGTGCGGTTGACGACCGACGGTCAACTTGTCCTCTGTCTTGGAGGAAGTGGCGCAATCGATTTAAAACGAATCCTGCGCGCCAATCCGGGACGTTCGCAGCCGATTAAGACGGCGATTCTGCGAGCGATCGCGGTGAAACCGTTCGGGCACACGTTTTCTTTCGACCGGCCAGTTGCGTTACGTTACATGAATACGACGGGCGGTTGAAATCAGGGTTTCGTTTTCTTGGGTCAGTAGAGGTATCCTTGGGATTGCTCGGGCAATTTGGGTGGGCAACAGCGATCACCGGATCCGAGCTTCGGTGTCGCAATAATAGTAAGAGGGTATAGACCGATGTCTAAAAAAACGTTCGATGAAAGCCGTCGCCAAACCATGCGGATGGCTATCGGTGGTCTGGCCGCAGTGCCACTGATGCATTTGGTCGGCAGTGCGGTTGCGCAAGCGGCCCAGCCGAAGCAGATTGCCGAAGACAATGCCATGGCGAAAAGTCTGCAATATCGGCATGACGCGACCAAAGCCAACCGTGTCGACAGGCCAGGGCATCCTGCAGCCGAGCAGTTTTGCTACAACTGCCAATTGCTGAAAGGTGACTCGGGTGCCTGGCGGCCGTGCTACATCTTCGGCGATGATTGGTTGGTCAATGAAAACGGTTGGTGCACTGCCTGGGCGCCGCGCGCATCGTAGGTACGAGTCCAATCTCTGCTGGCAACAGCCAAACGCCACGTCGCGATGCAAAGTAGTGGTCTAGCCATAGGCCGGGTTTCGTGTCCGCGTGGCGTTTCGGCGTCTCGTCTTTCTGTCCCACTCGGTGTATCCTTGTCTTGCTTCGGCGAGCGGGGTCATTACGTTCGTGACGATCCGCGATGCCGAACGGTTAAAGACGAAACACGTAAAAGAGGGGAAACCTAATGTCTGATCAATCCGTTAATCTGAGCCGTCGCAATGCAATGCGCGTCATGCTTGGCACGCTGGCTGCGGTGCCGTTGATTCAATTGGTTGGCACGGCAGTCGCGACGGCTGCCGATTTGCCGCATTTGTCTGAGGATGACCCAGCGGCATCCGGTCTAGGCTACCGCCATGATGCTACCCAATCGGCGCGGGTGGACAAAGCAGGCGTCGCGGCTGCCGACCAGTTGTGCAAAAATTGCAGCTTTGTGCAAGCGGATTCCGGCGAGTGGCGTCCGTGCGCAATTTTCCCCGGCAAGCTGGTGAGCGAAAACGGCTGGTGCACGGCATGGGCACCTAGGGCCTGAGTCGACACCTTTCTCTGATGGGGCATCAGGGCCCGGATTGGCTCTGATGCGACTGCCTTGTGTCGTGTTTTATGTGGACTGACGTGCTTGTTCTGTCGGGGGGCGGTAGGGGCTTGTTCAACTAGGCCAGCGACGGGGCCTTAGCGGATTCTCAAGTGTCCTTTGCTCGCGGCGACACGATTTTGCCGCAAGCCGTTTTCTGTGATGGTTGGTCGAGCGATGGTTGGCTGGTCGATCGCGGTGGATTAGTCTTCGCTACAAGGAGGTCTTGGCTGAACCGTTTGAATACTTTAACATCTGCGTCATTGCAAGCAGGAGTATAAACACTATGGCGACCGCTGCATCCACCATAAGATTGACCGGTCTTGCGTTGCGGTTGGTTAATGAGGGTGTCGTTGAAGAATCGGTCGCGCTGGAAGCGCAAGAAGCTGCACAAGGCAAAAAAGGATCGCTGGTCGAGTATTTGGTCACTGCGCACAAAGTCGCGCCAACATCGATTGCCCTTGCGGCAGCGCACGAGTTCGGACTGCCTGCGTTTGACCTGAATGTGCTGAGTAAGGAATGGATCCCGAAATCGGTGGTCGACGAGAAAATCATTCGTGACCATCAGGTATTGCCAATCGTCCAACGGGGTAATCGTCTGCATGTTGCCGTTGCCGATCCGACCAAACTGAATGCGCTTGACGACATCAAGTTCCACACCGGGCTGACGACCGAGCCGGTGATCGTCGAGGTGGACCGGCTCAGCAAACTCATCGAAGATGTTGTGAGTAGCTCAGACCAAAGATTCGCGGATGATTTGGACGATGGTCTGGAGGGGGTTGAGTTCGTCGATACGGACGCGAAGGACAAGGAAGATTCCGAAGCGGATGGTATCGATGAGGCGCCGATCGTCAAGTTCGTCAATAAGGTGTTGTTGGATGGCATTGCGCGGGGCGCGTCGGACATCCACTTCGAACCGTATGAGACAATGTGCAGGGTGCGTTTTCGCATGGACGGCGTGTTGCAGTCCATGGCATCGCCGCCGGTCAATTTGGCCTCGCGGATCGTGGCGCGGATGAAGGTCATGTCACGGATGGACATTGCCGAGCGTCGGATCCCGCAAGATGGCCGGATTAAGCTGCAAGTCTCGAAACAGCGCGCGATTGATTTCCGCGTCAACACGCTGCCGACGCTGTTCGGCGAGAAAGTCGTGTTGCGGATTCTCGATCCATCGAGTGCCAAGTTGGGGATCGATAAGCTCGGTTATGAGCCCGAACAAAAGGAACTTTATCTGAATGCACTCAACAGCCCTTATGGTATGATTCTGGTGACGGGTCCGACCGGTAGCGGTAAGACGGTGTCGCTTTACACCGGGCTCAATATTCTCAATCAGCCCGAGCGCAATATCTCCACGGCCGAAGATCCGGCCGAGATCAATATTCCTGGCATCAATCAAGTCAACGTCAACCCCAAAGTTGGGCTGACTTTCGCGGCGGCGCTGCGGGCGTTTTTGCGGCAAGACCCCGACGTGATCATGGTCGGAGAGATTCGGGACTTGGAAACCGCCGAAATTGCGATCAAGGCCGCCCAAACCGGGCACTTGGTGCTCTCGACGTTGCACACCAACGATGCACCGCAAACCTTGACTCGGCTTTTGAACATGGGTGTTCCCGCCTATAACATTGCTTCGGCGGTGTCGTTGATCATTGCCCAACGGCTAGCCCGCCGTTTGTGCGCCAAATGCAAGGAGGTCGACGATGTCCCCAAACTTACGTTGCGGGAAGAGGGGTTTACCGAAGAAGAGGTCGATAGCGGCCTGACGATCTACAAAGCCAAGGGATGCGATGACTGTGAGGGCAAGGGTTATAAAGGGCGTGTGGGCGTTTACCAAGTCATGAAGCTATCCGATGCAACGGCCCGCATCATCATGGAGGGTGGCAACTCCGGCGATATCGCCCGGCAAGCCGAACGGGAAGGGATCGCGGATTTGCGTCGTTCAGGGCTGAAAAAAGTTAAGGACGGTGTCACGAGCTTGGAAGAAATCAACCGTGTAACGAAGGACTAACCAATGGCTGAAACGGCTGCGAAGCAAGAAATTTTTTTGTGGGAAGGTATCGACCGTCAGGGCAAAAAGGTTAAAGGGGAAGGGTCCTCGACCAGTGTCGCGCTGATGCGCGCCAATCTGCGTCGTCAAGGGATCAATCCGCAACGCGTGCGGAAAAAGCCAAAGCCTCTGTTCGGGGGGCAGAAGAAGATCAAAAGCGAAGACGTGACGGTTTTCGCCAGGCAGCTGGCTACGATGATGTCAGCGGGTGTGCCCCTGGTACAGGCGTTCGAGATCGTGGCGCGTGGGCACGAAAACCCCTCGATGGGAGAGTTGCTGCTCAGGATCAAGTCGGACATCGAGGGTGGCACGACCCTTGCTGAGGCGCTTGCCCGGCATCCGAAGTATTTCGATCGACTGTTCGTGAACCTGGTGGCTGCCGGTGAGCAATCCGGTGCTTTGGAAACCTTGCTGGACAAAATCGCGACGTATAAGGAAAAGACCGAGTCCACCAAGAAAAAGATCAAGAAAGCGCTGATTTATCCGGCGGCGATCGTCGTTGTCGCGATCGGCGTGTCGGCGATTTTGCTGTTGTTCGTGGTACCGCAGTTCGAAGATCTCTTCCAAGGTTTCGGTGCCGATTTGCCTGCGCTCACCCGCCTGGTGATCGATATGTCGGAGTACATGCAGAAATATTGGTTTTTGGTCTTTTTGAGCATCGGGGGCATCGCAACGGTGTTTATCCAAGTGCTCAAGCGATCCTTGCGATTGCAGCGGTTGGTGGACATACTGACGCTCAAGATCCCGGTGGTCGGCGACATTCTGCGCAAAGGCACCTTGGCGCGTTTTGCAAGAACCCTAGCGACGATGTTCGCTGCGGGTGTCCCGCTCGTTGAAGCCATGGAATCGGTGGCCAATGCGTCGGGGAATGCGATCTACCGCGAGGCGGTGTTGCGCATGCGGGATGACGTGGCGGCGGGCACTCAATTGCAAACGACGATGAAAAATCAGGCGATTTTCCCCAACTTGATCGTACAGATGACGGCGATCGGTGAAGAATCCGGTTCATTGGATACGATGCTACTCAAGGTTGCAGACTTTTATGAAGAGGAAGTTGATGCAGCGGTTGACGCGTTAAGCAGCTTGCTTGAACCGTTGATCTTGGTTGTGCTCGGCAGCATCGTCGGGACGTTGGTGATCGCGATGTATTTGCCCATTTTCAAAATGGGTCAAGCCATCTGAGTCGTCTCATGCTTCATTACGATAGGTCATGCGATGCTGGCGTCGTTTGAATGGTTCGCGGCCGAGCCGGGTTGGTTGGCTGTGATGGTCGGCTGTTTGGCATTGGCGGTAGGCAGCTTTCTCAATGTGGTGATTTTGCGCGTACCGGTCATGTTGGAACGCCAATGGCGCTCTGATTGCGCTGAATTGGCCCAATCAGAGCCCCTGCCGAGATCAACCGAACCGGGATTCGGCTTGATCTGGCCGGGATCGCATTGTCCCAGTTGCGGTCATCGTCTTCGCGCCTGGGAGAATGTACCCATATTGAGCTATCTGCTTTTGCGGGCCCGATGTGCCGCTTGTGGCGCACGGATTTCTGTGCAATACCCACTCGTTGAAGCGCTCACCGTGCTGTTGTCCGTTGCGGTCGTGCTGCGCTTCGATGCGACCTGGCAGATGGGAGCGGCGCTGTTGTTTACTTGGGTGGTCATCGCGCTGGCGGTCATTGACCTACGAACGCTGTTGTTGCCGGATAGCTTGACCATACCGATGGTGTGGTTAGGATTGTTGGTCAATACGGCGACGGGGTTTACCGATTTGTCCTCGGCTGTGTGGGGTGCGGTGGCCGGATACTTGAGTCTTCGGATCGTGTTTCAGGTGTTTAAGTGGCTGACTGGTAAGGAAGGAATGGGTTTCGGTGACTTCAAGTTGTTGGCAATGATCGGTGCGTGGCTTGGCTGGCAAGTCTTGCCGGTGGTGATTTTGTTGGCCTCAGGTGTCGGTGCGATCGTCGGCATCGGGCTGATCGCATTCCGGGTTAACGCGCGTGGGCAGCCGATTCCATTTGGTCCATTTCTGGCCGCTGCCGGCTGGTTGGCTTTGCTGTATGGCGTGCAGATGAACGCTTGGTACCTGCAATGGGTCGGTCTGAGCTGAGGATGCGTCCTATATGGTGGTCGGTCTGACCGGTGGGGTCGGCGCTGGAAAAACAACCGTGGCAGCGCTTTTTTCTGAACGGGGTGTTCCGGTGATCGATGCGGACCGTATTGCCCGGGAGCTGGTCGTGCCGGGCAGTGAAGCGTTGAGCGAACTGGAAGCCGCGTTTGGTGCACAAGTGCTGCGATCGGACGGGTCACTGGACCGGGCTGGGTTGCGGCAAAAAGTGTTCGCCGATGCAGACAGTCGGTCGAGATTGGAAGCTATACTCCATCCGAAGATACGGCACCGAATCGCTGCATGCTTGGCGCAAATGACGGGCCCGTATCGTTTGTTGGTTGCCCCGTTGTTGATTGAAGCGGGGTGGACCGATTTGGTCGATCGGATTCTCCTCGTCGAATGCACGGAAGCACGTCGGATTGAGCGGGTTTGTGCGCGTGATGCTGTCGATGCGAGTGATGTAAAGCGTATTATGGCGTGTCAGGTCGGGACGGCGGAGCGACGACGTTGGGCTGACGATTGCGTCGATAATAACGGCGATGTGTTGGCCGTGGCGGCACAGGTCGAGCGATTGCATGCGTTGTACCTTTGTCTTTCGAACGATTCCTTGAATGGCTAGGCGGGGATGGTCTATCCCGGCATTCCGTAGCGAATGATTGTGTGTATTCGTGATTGAAAAAATTACTTACGAACAACCCTTGAACGAACGTATGCGCACGCTTTTGCGCATGGAAGAGTTGTTGCTGCGTTGCCGTTTTTTCTTGGCGGGGGAATCCCGCTGGGATACGCATAGCACTTTGATGACCATGCTGGAGTTGGTGGAGCTGGTCAGCCGTGGGGATCTGAAAAGCGACCTGATGAAGGAGCTGGAACGGCAGATGGCGAACTTACATCGTTTGGCCGAGAAACCGGACGTTGACCAATCCTCCTTGGACGCAGTGATCGAGCTGCAGCGCGAAGCGGTGCGCAGGCTTCGCGGGATCAGCGGTCAGCCGGACCAGCAGCTACGCAGCAACGAGTTTTTTAATAGCTTAAAAAAGCGGATGACCATTCCTGGCGGCTCGTGTGATTTCGATTTGCCGGCGTATCACTACTGGTTGTCGCGGGATGCGCACGAGCGGTGCGCTCAGCTAAAACAGTGGCTCGACCCATTCGAACAAATCCAGGAAGCGGCGGAGCTGGTGCTTGGCTTGATCCGGGACAGTGCCGCACCGATCGACCGGGTTGCTGAACGCGGCTTCTATCAGCAGTCGTTGGATGGCGACGCGCCGTTTCAAATCATTCGAGTGTGGTTGCCGGCGGACGCACCTTGGCATCCCGAGATCAGTGCCGGCAAGCATCGCTTTTCCATTCGTTTCCTGGCACTGCAAAGTCTCGAGTGCCGACCCAACCAAGTGAACGAGGATGTGCCCTTCGCGTTGGCTTGTTGTGCGCTTTGAACGCTGTTTGGTTGTGTTTGATTGCTTGAAGTGGGGGGGATCAGCGCAACCGAAACGGCATAACCGCGGCAAACGCATCCGTTTTTGCTCCGACTTCAATTCGTGCCAACCAGTCTTTTCGTCCACTCTTGCAGGTCGGTAATACCGCAGTGGCGATCCATTCTTGCCATTGGTCAGCGGTCGTTCTCAACGTCAGGTCGAGCCGATTGACGCCCATGGACATGCCGATCATGTCGAATTGGATGCTGGCACGTTCGATGGGCGGTCTGATAGCCAAAAGGACATCGAAGGGCCGTAATGCGACGGGGGCGGGATGAAACCGAATAACCGCATCATGCTCGGGTAAGGGGATCCGGCAACCGTCGGTGCGGGAAATGTCACAGTCGATCAACGGTTCATTGTCGGCTTCCGAGGTCGTTTCTTGGTGGTTTAGGTAAGCACCGACCAACAAGCCCGTTAACGCAAGGGTGACGGTCAGAAAGGTGGGGATGACACCGAATTTCATTGAATCGTTCCTGCCCATAAACCTCGGATGGCGGCAATGCCTTGTGCACCATAACGGAATGCGTCGGCGATGTCATGAGGTTGCAGACCTCCGAGCGCATAAACCGGTAGATTGACGGTGTCGACCAAGGTCGTGAAGCCGGCCCAGCCAAGGGGTTGTGCATCGGGGTGGGACGCCGTTGGTTTGACCGGGGAGAGCACGGCAAAACTGGCGCCGATTTGCTCGGCTTTCGCCAGCGCTCTAGCATCGTGGCATGAAACCGCGACGAGTTTGTCGGCGGCTAGTGGTCTTGCGGAGAGTTCGTTTAACTGACGCTCACTCAGTGCGATGCCGTCTGCACCGATCTCCTCGACGAGGAGCGCATCGCCATGGATCAGAATTCGGGCCTGTTGTCGACGGGCAAGATCGGTCGCTTGCCGGGCGAGATCGCGTAATATCGGGCGTGGCATTGCCTTGCAGCGGAGGGTGAATAGGGCGATGCCGTCGTTGAGGCTCTGTTCGAGTTGATCGAGAAAGACATCCATCGAAGCGCTCGGTTGGGGGGTAATCAAGTAGCGATCGGGTAATGCCAATGCGTTTAAAATGGGCGTGTTGGCAGCCGGAAACGTATAGTCGCTTAGTTCGTTTGGTAAAACCCAACGAATCGGTTGGCCTTCCTTTCCTGTTGGGGTTCCGGAATACCGCTCGACGAGCCGGCAGTCCAGGATGATGGCCCGCTCCGGATAACGATGCCGAATGCGAATCAATGGCCGCGTTGTCAGCGGTCGAATCCCCAGTTCTTCCGAGAGTTCTCGACTCAACGCTTCGTCGGGTGTTTCGCCGGCTTGAACTTTTCCGCCGGGGAATTCCCATCGATTGCCTTGATGTTGGTGTGGATGGCGTCGAGCGATAAGAATCCGACCAGTGTCATCGCGTATCGCGGCCGCAACGACGTATAACCAATTGATGGCGGAATCGTTGCCGCTCGGATTAACTGCGATACTCGGCATTGATCCGGACATAGGCGTACGACAAATCGGAAGTCACGATCTCGGCGGATCGGTCACCTAAGCCGAGTGAAATCGTGATGTCGATTTCATCCTTGGCAAAAGCGGTTGCGCCAGCTGCCTCGGTGTAATCGGCTGCGCGCATGCCGTCGCGCACGCAGACCACGCCGTTATAGGCGATGTCGATCGTTTGGCTGTTCAGACTGGGAATATCCGCGCGGCCGATGGCGGCGAGAATGCGTCCCCAATTCGGATCGGAAGCGAACAGCGCGGTTTTGACCAGTGGCGAATGCGCGATCGTTCGTGCCACGCATTCGGCATGGGCCGCCGAATCG
>CAZWQC010000068.1:0-1328 GCA_964635785.1 uncultured Ectothiorhodospiraceae bacterium | reverse complement strand
AATCGGCTTGCGTGACCCGTATGGTCACGAATTTTGTCGCCCCTTCGGCATCCCGTATCACGGCCTGGGCCAGTTGCCGATAGATCGTCGCGAGTTCGTTCTCAAGCGTGCGCAGGTCGGATGACTCGCTGATCGGTGCTGTCTTGCCACTTGCGATCAAGACACAAGCGTCATTGGTCGAGGTGTCGCCATCCACCGTGATCCGGTTGAAGCTGTGTTCTACCAGCCGTTGGTGCATGGCGCGAAGGTGATCTTGTGCCACGGTCGCATCGGTCGCGATGAATGCGAGTAATGTCGCCATGTTCGGACAGATCATGCCAGCCCCTTTGACCATGCCGGTTACCGTAACCCGAGCGGCAGCGAGTTCGATCGTGTGGGAAAACGCCTTGGGTAGGGTATCGGTGGTCATGATGGCCCGCGCAGCGTCAAGCCAATGGTGTTCCGCCAAGTCGGCCAACAGCTGCGACAACGTGGCGGCGATCGGCCCAACTGACAGGGGTTCGCCAATGACTCCGGTCGAAAACGGTAAGACCTGTTCGGGCGATGTCTTGGTCATCTCGGCAAGGGCGTGGCAACAGGCCTCGGCACTCGCCATTCCAGCAGGACCGGTACCGGCATTGGCTTGACCGGCGTTGATCAAAAGAAACCGAGGCACAGTGGTGGCGAGATGCCGTTTCGCGACGATAACGGGGGCTGCGGCGCAGACATTTTGGGTAAAACAGGCTGCGACCTGTGCCGATGCCGCTAGTTCAATCAATACCAGATCATCGCGATTGCGGTAACGCGATCCCGTTGCCGCGGTGGCGAGCCGAACGCCAGCCACAGGGGCAAGATGACAGGGTGTAAAGAGGCCAACCGCCATGGGTGTCAACAACCTAAAGTTTGCCGTGGCAATGTTTGTATTTCTTGCCGGAACCGCACCAACACGGATCGTTGCGGCCGATCTTGGGTTCTTCGCGACGGTACGGCTGCGCCTTGGTCTGGGTTTTTTCGGACTGTTCGGTATTGGCTGCGGCGGCGTTGGGTTGCGCCGCGTTCGAACGGACCTCGCGATCGAGCACGCTGTTGGCTTGCGGATGGCTAAACTGCATGGCCGGCAACGGTTTCGGTGCCAATTCCAGTGGTGGCGGGGCTTCGGCTTGTACCTGCAAGTGCATCAACATGCTGGTCGTTTCCCGCTTGATGCGTTCAAGCAAAGCTTGAAACATCTGGAAGGCCTCGCGTTTGTACTCTTGTTTCGGGTTGCGTTGGGCATAACCCCGCAGGCCGATGCCCTGGCGCAAATAGTCCATACCGGCTAAGTGTTCCTTCCAGGCTGCATCCAACAC
>CAZWQC010000067.1:1749-10462 GCA_964635785.1 uncultured Ectothiorhodospiraceae bacterium | reverse complement strand
TTATTCGATCACCTTAGCGACGATACCGGCTCCCACCGTACGCCCCCCTTCCCGAATCGCAAAGCGTAGTCCTTCTTCCATCGCGATCGGATTGATCAACGTCACTTTGATCTTGACATTGTCACCCGGCATGACCATCTCAATCCCTTCCGGCAATTCCACCGACCCCGTCACGTCCGTCGTCCGAAAGTAAAATTGCGGCCGGTAACCATTGAAAAACGGCGTGTGCCGCCCCCCTTCTTCCTTCGATAAAACGTACACTTCGCTTTCAAATTTGGTGTGCGGCGTGATCGTCTTCGGTTTGCACAATACTTGACCACGCTCCACGTCGTCCCGCTTGATCCCCCGCAGCAATACCCCAACGTTGTCTCCCGCTTCCCCTTGATCCAATAGCTTGCGGAACATCTCCACGCCCGTCACCGTCGTCTTGGTCGTCTCCCGAATCCCCACAATCTCCACTTCTTCCTGAACCTTGACAACACCACGTTCAATTCGCCCCGTCACGACCGTCCCCCGACCGGAAATCGAGAAGACGTCTTCGATTGGCATCAAGAACGGCTGGTCTACCGGCCGATCCGGTATCGGTATGTAGCTGTCCATCTCGTCCAGTAGCTTTTGAATCGCCGGAACGCCAATCTCGCTCGTGTCCCCTTCCAGCGCCTTGAGCGCCGAACCAACGACGATCGGCGTGTCATCCCCCGGAAATTCGTACATCGACAATAGTTCCCGTACTTCCATCTCCACCAGCTCGATCAGTTCCGCATCGTCCACTTGGTCGGCTTTGTTCAGAAATACTACGATCGCCGGCACACCGACTTGCCGCGCCAACAGGATGTGCTCCCGCGTCTGCGGCATCGGACCATCCGCTCCCGATACCACCAAAATCGCACCATCCATCTGCGCCGCTCCCGTGATCATGTTCTTCACGTAGTCCGCGTGCCCCGGACAGTCAACGTGCGCGTAGTGCCGATTCGACGTCTGATACTCTACGTGCGCCGTCGCGATCGTGATCCCCCGCGCCCGTTCTTCCGGCGCATTGTCGATCTGATCGTACGCCCGGAACTCCCCCCCTTGCGCCTCCGCACAGATCTTCGTCAATGCCGCCGTCAACGTCGTCTTCCCGTGGTCTACGTGACCTATCGTCCCCACGTTGACATGCGGTTTCGTTCGTTCAAACTTTTCCTTCGACACGGTAAATCACCTCTTACGCTCACGCTACCAATAACCGACCAACTCGGTGTTTGTTGTCAAGTCAAACTAACCCAATACCAAATGGCAGAACGCCAGGCCACAACACTACGAGGTCCTGTTAATCACAGCATCCGCAATTCCACTCGGCGCCTCGGCATACTTGAGGAATTCCATTGTATAGCTCGCGCGACCTTGGGTCGCCGAGCGCAAATCAGTCGCATAACCGAACATTTCGGACAACGGCACCTCGGCCCGAATCGCCTTTCCGGTTGGCAGGTCTTCCATGCCTTGCACCAAACCGCGACGCCGATTCAAATCGCCCATCACATCGCCCATATAGTCTTCCGGAGTGACTACCTCCACGCTCATGATCGGCTCGAGCAACGCTGGATTCGCCCGTCGAAAGCCGTCTTTGAACCCGATCGAACCAGCCGCACGAAACGCCATTTCCGACGAATCGACTTCATGGTAAGACCCATCGAACAGTGTCACTTTCACGTCGACAATCGGGTAACCGGCAAGCACTCCATTGGCCATACTTTCCTGCACACCGGCACCAACCGCTGGGATGTACTCTTTCGGTATCACACCCCCAACAATGCCATTGATGAACTCGAAACCTTTGCCAGATTCCAGCGGCTCGAGCCGCAACCAGACGTGTCCATACTGCCCTCGGCCTCCCGTTTGCCTAACAAACTTGCCTTCTTGCTCAACCCGTTGCCGGATCGTCTCACGATAAGCAACCCGCGGAGCACCGACATTGGCATCGACTTTGAATTCGCGCCGCATCCGATCGACAATCACCTCGAGATGCAACTCACCCATACCGGAAATAATGGTCTGGCCGGACTCTTCATCCGTATGCACCCGAAACGAAGGATCTTCCTGCGCAAGCTTACCCAACGCAATTGCCATCTTGTCTTGGTCCGCTTGCGACCGCGGCTCAACCGCCACCGATATGACCGGCTCAGGAAATTCCATCCGCTCCAGAGTGATGACATTGTCAAGGGCACACAGCGTATCGCCGGTGCTCACCTCTTTCAATCCAACAGCGGCAGCAATATCACCAGCTCGAACCTCCTTGATCTCTTCACGCGAGTTTGCGTGCATTTGTAAAAGCCGCCCGATGCGCTCTCGCTTTGTCTTGACCGGGTTGTACACCACGTCGCCCGAGTTGAGCATGCCAGAATAGACTCGAAAGAATACCAACGTACCGACAAACGGGTCCGTCGCGATTTTGAATGCCAACGCAGAAAACGGTGCAGCATCGCTTGCCGGCCGAAACCCTTCGCTGCCTGCAGCATCATCCAAAATCCCGTGTATCCCCTTTACATCGGGCGGTGATGGCAAGTATTCAATCACAGCATCGAGCAACGCCTGCACGCCTTTATTCTTAAACGCCGACCCGCACAACATCGGCACAATCTCGTTGCGCAGTGTTCGCAGCCGCAGGCCCTGCTTAATTTCCTCAACTAACAGTTCGCCGTCTTCGACGTATTTTTCCATCAATGCATCGCTCGCTTCAGCCGCAGCCTCCACGATCGCCGACCGGTACATCGCAGCTTCGTCCTTGAGCAGGTCGGGAATCTCGGTTTCGGTGTAGCTCATACCAAGCGTGGCGTCGTCCCAGTAGATCGCCCGATTGCCCACCAAGTCGATCACGCCAGAAAAACCTTCCTCCGCACCGATGGGCAACTGAATCGGCACCGCTTGCGTCCCTAGCCGCTCACGCACCTGACTGACCACCCGGGAGAAATCGGCCCCCGCGCGGTCCATTTTATTCACGAACCCCAGTCGCGGCACGTGGTATTTATTCGCCTGCCGCCAGACAGTCTCCGACTGCGGCTCGACACCACCAACCGCACAAAAAACCGCCACCGCACCATCCAGAACCCGTAAAGATCGCTCCACCTCGATCGTGAAATCGACGTGGCCCGGCGTATCGATGATATTGATCCGCTGCTCGGGAAACTGCTTGTCCATCCCGAACCAAAAACAGGTGGTCGCCGCAGAGGTGATGGTAATACCCCGTTCCTGCTCTTGCTCCATCCAATCCATCACGGCAGTACCGTCATGCACCTCTCCAATCTTGTGCGACATGCCCGTGTAAAAAAGGATTCGTTCCGTCGTTGTCGTCTTACCTGCATCGATGTGCGCCATGATACCGATATTGCGATAACGCTCCAGAGGAGTTTTCCGAGCCACGCCGCCAGTCCTTCGTCCAAACTACCAACGATAATGCGAGAAAGCCTTATTGGCTTCTGCCATTCGGTGCGTATCTTCGCGCTTCTTGACCGCAGCACCGCGCGCATCGGCTGCATCCATCAATTCCCCGGCAAGTTTTTTCGCCATCGACTTTTCACCCCGCTTCCTTGCCGCATCAGCAAGCCACCGCATCGCCAACGCATTTTGCCGAATTGGCCGCACTTCCACCGGCACTTGATAGGTTGCCCCGCCGACCCGTCGCGACTTCACTTCCACGCGCGGGCGCACATTGTCGAGCGCCTGCTCTAGCAAGCTCAACGCCTCGGCCGACTTCTTGGAAGCCACTTCGTCCAACGCTCCGTAGATGATCTTTTCGGCGCGAGACTTCTTGCCGTCGCGCATAACCACATTGACAAACTTGGCTACCAAGTCGCTTTTATAGCGCGGGTCTGGCAAAATCTCACGTTTTGGGACTTCTCTTCTTCTCGGCATAACTGCCACTCACTCGTTATTCTTTTGGTCGTTTCACACCGTATTTCGACCGGCCTTGCTTCCGTTTCTGCACGCCTTGGGTATCCAAGCTGCCACGCACGATATGGTAACGAACCCCTGGAAGGTCTTTTACCCGACCACCACGGATCAACACGACCGAGTGCTCCTGCAGATTGTGTCCTTGCCCACCGATATAGCCACTGACTTCAAAGCCATTCGTCAATCGCACCCGTGCCACTTTACGCAACGCAGAGTTCGGCTTTTTCGGTGTCGTCGTGTAAACACGGGTGCATACTCCGCGGCGTTGCGGGCAGGCCTCCAACGCCGGTACATTGCTCTTTTCTTGCTTGCTCTTGCGCGGCTTACGCACAAGCTGATTTATCGTCGCCATACCGCCCTAATCGCCAGGTTCCTAAAAAGCAAACGACAGACCGCGCCAGCGGCCTGTCGATAAGAAGCGGGACTTTAACAAAGCCTGCAAAGGCCGTCAATCCCAATTTTCGAAATTTCGCTAAACTTCGTCGCTGACAACTTCATCGCCACCACTTTCCGAAGCCGACGTCGACCCCGCTTGTTCCTGCAGCCTCGCCGGAAGTGTCGGCATCGTGAGGCTTTGTGGCGGCAACGGAAACGCAAGTTGATGACGTTTGCGCCGACGCTCGTTGTGATAGGCCAGTCCAGTACCGGCCGGGATCAGCCGACCAACGATGACATTCTCTTTCAATCCGCGCAGATCATCCTTTGCCCCGCGGGTCGCGGCATCGGTGAGCACCCGTGTCGTTTCTTGGAAGGATGCCGCCGAAACGAACGACTCAGTCACTAACGATGCCTTGGTGATTCCGAGCAGAATATCGTCGTATTGCGCTGGGATACCTCCCTCGTTCATCACCCGTTCGTTTTCTTCCTTCAAGCGCGCACGTTCGACTTGATCACCCGTCAAGAACCGCGAATCCCCAGTTGAGGTGATCTCAACTTTGCGCAACATCTGCCGAATGATGACTTCAATGTGTTTGTCGTTGATGCCGACCCCTTGTAACCGGTAAACACTTTGGATTTCCTGTACCAGATACTCGGCAACATGCGTAACACCCAATAAGCGCAAGATATCATGCGGCGACCGCTCGCCATCGGCGACGACATCGCCTTTCTTGACGCTTTCACCTTCGAAGAGATTGATTTGCCGCCATTTCGGGATCAGTCCTTCGTGCGCGTTGTTGTGTGCATCTGTGATCACCAAGCGCTGCTTGCCCTTGGTGTCTTTGCCAAACGAAACGACCCCGTCGCATTCGGCCATGACCGCCGGCTCCTTTGGTTTACGTGCTTCGAACAAATCGGCGACACGCGGCAAGCCCCCGGTGATATCCCGGGTTCGCGAGGCTTCTTGCGGCAATCGCGCCAATTCATCGCCCACTTCCACTCGGGCCCCATCTTCAAGACTCACCACAGCACCTGGTGGAAGGGGGTAGTGGGCTGGATTGTCGGTATTAGCCAGCAACACGTCCTTACCAGCATTGTCAACCAACTTCACCATCGGCCGCAAATCCTTGCCGCTCGACCCTCGGCTCTTCGGGTCTGTCACCACATTCGAGGCCAAGCCCGTGATCACGTCCGTTTGCTTGTCGATGGTCACCCCATCAACGAAGTCATGGAATTTGACGAAACCGGCAACCTCGGTAATGATCGGCTGGGTATGTGGATCCCAAGTTGCGATCTCACTCCCTTTCTCCACCCAACCACAGACCCGTTTAATACCCTCAAACAACGTATCCTCGGTGTGGCCAAGCAAGCTGCCGAGCGCCTTGATCCCACCGTTTCGCAACACTTGCGCTGCCCCAGACGGCAGCTCGAGCTCATCGAAAGTCAGCGAGGTCGAGGCAAAGCCAGCGAGCGCTAGCTTGACTTCAGTCAACGCAGCCTGATCGAAATCGGGCAATTGCAAGAGCTCATCATCACTGTGCTCCCGCAATTGCTTGACGTTCTCCACGTCGTTAGCACGCAAACAGTTCAACACGCGATCCGACAACTCAAGCCCATCGAGCCTCGTCGGCAACAAGGTCAGCCCTTTCGTCCCCAACGCTTTTTTGATGCAATCGATCACATCGCGCGCTGCCATTTCTTCGTCCTTTTCCAAAATGGTCGCACCATACGGCAACTTGTAGCGTTCGCGTTCCCGGCCCTGATCGTCGATGACGCCGATTTCCCCGGAACGCGTTACCGCGACCAGTTTACCGTCACGATTCTCCACGGTCTTGATGTTGTGCAAGCGCAGCCGCCCACTCGACTTGATCACGATATTGTTCTTGGCTGCCGCGCTGCTCGCCGCCCCGCCGATATGGAACGTCCGCATGGTCAACTGGGTTCCGGGCTCGCCGATGGATTGCGCCGCGATGACCCCGACCGCTTCACCGATATTGACAAGGTGCCCCCGAGCCAGATCGCGCCCGTAGCATTTCGCACAGATACCATGCCGTGTTTCACACGTAATCGCCGAGCGCACCACAATCTCGTCGATCCCAAAGCCTTCGATCTGCTTGGTCCAGCGTTCGTCGAGCAGTGTCCCGGCCGGAATGAGCACCTCCTTGCCATCCGCGGAGGTCACATCCTGGGCAACCACCCGACCCAAAACACGGTCCGGCAGCGCATCGATCACATCGCCACCTTCGATGACGGGCTTCATCAAAACGCCAATCGAGGTGCCACAATCGGTCTCGGTAATGACCACATCCTGCGCCACATCGACCAATCGCCGCGTCAAATAGCCGGAGTTGGCCGTCTTCAACGCCGTGTCCGCCAGTCCTTTCCGCGCTCCGTGAGTGGAGATGAAGTATTGCAGCACGTTCAGTCCTTCACGGAAGTTAGCTTCGATCGGCGTTTCGATGATCGAGCCATCGGGTTTCGCCATCAAACCGCGCATCCCGGCAAGCTGACGAATTTGTTGCAGCGAACCACGCGCACCAGAATCCGCCATCATGAACACGGAGTTGAACGACTGTTGCTCAACCTCGCGCCCATCCTTGTCCGTCACCATCTCCCGACCGAGCTGTGCCATCATAGCTTTCGCCACTTCATCGTTGGTTCGAGACCAGATATCGACGACTTTGTTATAGCGTTCACCCTTGGTGACCAGACCTTCGTTGTACTGATCTTCAATTTCTTTAACGTCTGCCCGCGCTTTGCCAAGAATATCCGCCTTGCTGTCTGGGATCACCATATCACCGGCGCCGAACGACGAACCCGATCGAGTCGCGAACGAGAATCCGGTGTACATCAATTGGTCAGCGAACACGACCGTTTCCTTCAAACCGACTTCCCGATAACACTCGTTGATCAACTGCGAAATCGCCTTTTTCTTCAACGCTCGATCCATCAACTCGAACGGCAACAGCACAATCTCCTCGAGGTCACGCAGACTGTCATCACGCACCGTCGTTAGCCGAGTTTTCAAGCCGAGGTGTCCGAGCACGGACTTGATCTCTGCAAAACCCACTGCGTCCATTCCCGGTAAGCCCAGCAACTCTTGCTCGCTGCGCCCGATCAAATCCCATAGCTGGATAATCTCGGCTCGCCGCAAGACATCGACAACGCCCGCGCGCAAACCCAGCTCTGCGACCCGCCGGCGGGGATTGACCCGCGGCCGAATCCGTGACAACAACGCTCGCCCCACCGTGGTCTGCTTGCGCTCGAGCAAATAAATTGGTTCACCCGATTCGGGATCCTTATGCACATCGGGTAAGCGCACCTCCACCCGCGCATGTAAATCGACCACACCGGAATCATAGGCCCGTTGTGCCTCACCAACATCGGCAAACCGCATACCTTCGCCCCGCGCGTTGATCTTCTCGCGAGTCATGTAGTACAACCCAAGTACGATATCCTGAGATGGCACAATGATCGGATTGCCATTCGACGGCGACAAAATATTGTTTGAAGACATCATCAATGCCCGGGCTTCCAGCTGGGCTTCCAACGAAAGCGGGACGTGCACAGCCATTTGGTCACCGTCGAAATCGGCGTTGAATGCAGAACAGACCAACGGGTGCAATTGGATCGCTTTCCCTTCGATGAGAATCGGCTCGAAACCCTGTATCCCCAGCCGGTGCAAAGTGGGCGCGCGATTGAGTAACACCGGGTGCTCGCGGATCACCTCCGACAGGACATCCCAAACCTCCGGCCCCTCACGCTCCACCAGTTTTTTTGCCGCCTTGATGGTCGTCGCCATCCCTTGCCGCTGCAGCTTCCCGAAAACGAACGGCTTGAACAATTCCAAGGCCATTTTTTTCGGTAGCCCACACTGATGCAAACGCAAGGCGGGACCGACCACGATCACTGAGCGCCCCGAGTAATCCACGCGCTTACCGAGCAGATTCTGCCGGAATCGTCCTTGTTTACCCTTGATCATATCCGCCAAAGATTTCAGCGGACGCTTGTTACTACCAGTAATCGCACGCCCTCGGCGACCATTGTCGAGCAAAGCATCCACGGCTTCCTGCAACATCCGTTTTTCATTGCGCACGATGATATCTGGCGCATTGAGCTCGAGCAGGCGCTTGAGGCGATTGTTCCGATTGATCAACCGCCGGTACAAGTCGTTCAAATCCGAGGTCGCAAAGCGACCGCCGTCGAGCGGCACAAGCGGCCGCAGGTCCGGCGGCAAAACCGACAGCACCGTCATGATCATCCATTCCGGACGGTTCCCCGACTCCAAAAACGCCTCGATCAATTTCAACCGTTTGGACAGCCGCTTCAGCTTCGTTTCGGAATTCGTTGCCGAGATATCATTCCGCAACCGCGCCGCCTCTTCCGCCAAGTCGATCTGCCGCAGCAT
>CAZWQC010000067.1:0-1739 GCA_964635785.1 uncultured Ectothiorhodospiraceae bacterium | reverse complement strand
AGCATGGCATCGACCGCCTCAGCACCCATACGCGCATCGAACTCGTCGCCGTACTCCTCAATCGCATCCAAATAACTCTCGTCAGAAAGCAACTGCCCCCGCTCCAATCCCTTGGCCATACCCGGATCGATCACCACGAATGCCTCGAAATACAAGACCCGCTCGATGTCCCTCAAGGTCATGTCAAGCAGCAGACTGATCCGACTGGGCAACGACTTCAAAAACCAAATATGCGCAGTCGGGCTCGCCAGCTCGATATGCCCCATGCGCTCCCGGCGCACCTTAGTCTGCGTCACCTCGACGCCACATTTCTCGCAGACCACGCCGCGATGTTTCAGTCGCTTGTACTTACCGCAAAGGCACTCGAAGTCCTTGACCGGCCCGAAAATCTTTGCGCAGAACAAGCCGTCACGCTCCGGCTTGAAGGTCCGGTAGTTGATCGTCTCCGGTTTTTTTACCTCGCCAAACGACCATGAACGAATCATTTCAGGCGATGCCAAACCGATCCGAATGGCATCGAAGTCCTCGACCTGGCCTTGTTGTTTCAAGAGATTGAGAAGGTCTTTCATCGTGTCTCCATGCACCTTATTGCAAGTCGGTTCAACCAATACTTGTCGCAACCATGAAATCGAATGAACGGACCAAATTCAACGAGCGACACAACCCGACGCGGTAGCAAAATGCCAGCCAAACCGACGCCCACCTAATCTTGCTCCAATTCAATATTGATGCCCAGCGAACGAATCTCCTTCAACAAGACGTTAAACGACTCCGGCATGTTCGCTTCCATGCGCAAATCCCCATCCACGATATTTTTGTACATTTTGTTCCGACCGTTGACGTCGTCCGACTTGACCGTGAGCATCTCTTGCAGCGTGTAGGCGGCACCGTATGCCTCAAGCGCCCAAACCTCCATTTCACCGAACCGTTGCCCACCGAACTGAGCCTTTCCACCCAACGGCTGCTGCGTTACCAGACTGTACGGCCCGGTCGCCCTTGCATGCATTTTGTCGTCGACCAAGTGATTGAGCTTCAACATATGCATGTATCCGACCGTCACTGGCCGATCGAAAGGCTCGCCGGTGCGCCCGTCGTACAAAATGGTCTGACCCGTTTCAGGCAAGCCCGCCAAACGCAACATCGCTTTGATTTCTTCCTCCTCGGCGCCATCGAATACTGGCGTGGCCATGGGCACGCCCCTGCGCAGATTCCCTGCAAGCGTCAGGATCTCCTGGTCCGACAGCGCATCGAGCTCTTCCCTGTGTACCGCCTGCTCGTTGTACACGCGGTCGAGAAACACTCTAACCGCCTTTATCGCCGTCGATTTGTTCTCTCGCCGTTGACATCGAGACTTGGCATAGTCCAGGAATTCCCGGTCGGCCAAAGCATCCAAATCTGCCTCGGCGCCCATTTGCTCCAACATCCGTCGCAGCGCCTTGAACCGCTCGCGAACTTCCCGTAACCGCTGCTCGATCGCGGAACGCGCATGAGCAACACTGGTTTCGGCACGGTCAATCACGCCGCGGTCGTTCAATTCATCTAAGTCCGTTTGTTCCGCAAACGGCGGCACTACCCGCCGTAAATTCGCCATGGCGGCCAGCGGGTTTTCTGCGACTAGCTTGTCGCTGTGCTCGACCTGCCTCGACCGCCCCTGCCCATTAGGGTCTTCAGTTGCGGTCGTCACCGGCCGACCAAGGGGTGATTTCAGTGTCTTGTTAAGGTTTTCGAGTGCCGTCGCC
>CAZWQC010000066.1:0-10534 GCA_964635785.1 uncultured Ectothiorhodospiraceae bacterium | reverse complement strand
CCCCCGGGCCACAACAGCCAATCCAACCGGAGGTCGCTGCCACGCAAATCCATGCCCCGCGTCGCCGGGTTGTCCTCTTGCCCGAGCCAGGCATAGCCAGCGTGCAATCCGGCTTGCATGACATCGTCGTCGTGTTCGACAACAGCCATTCCGGCACGCGTAATACGAGTCTCGAAGCGATATTCGGCCACGGTGAGACCAACACGTTGATATTCGAGTTCGCGCATGGCTTCGATAGCCCAGTCGTGCAACCATATCCCGTCGATCACCAACCGACCAGCTCAGCAGCAATAGAACCAGAACAATGCCGAGCCACAAGCGCAACAAAATTCTTGAATGGACACCACCACTCGCAACACGAGGTTTCTTGCGGTTTCCCATTGGCGTATCGTCGCTGGTTCGATCGTCGCACCAAAATAGACCGAAATGCGTGTCCTCACGCGATACGATGGTCTCGACGGTAACGCAAAAACCTTGTATCATCCCAGCGTTTCGTTTGTCTCGGTGACATGACAAGCTGCGTGTTTCGCTACCCTAGGATAGACGCATAGCATACCGGTTGAGCAAGTGTTGCGCACGTCGAAATCTTACCTTCGCTCGATCTCGGATCGCCATCGCTAGCAAGACGCCACGCGGTCGAGTTCACTGAGTTCCCAACAACCGAGCGGATAGGACAAGACCGTTGAGTGAGACAACCCTGCGGCGGGCGGCTCTACGACCCAGTGACGAAAGACGCGAATATACGCGAATCTCGGTGAACCTACCGGCACGGTTGAGCACGCGATCGGGGGCGACCGCCGCTGGCACGTTACGGGATATCAGCTTCGGTGGCACCTACTTCGATGCGACCGACGCCGATCTTAATGGTCTGACACGAGTCACACGGCAACACCGTCGACTGGTATTGAGTTGTCGTTTGCCGATGGGTCATGATTGGGTGACCGTCGTCTTGCGCTGTCGACTGGTGGATGTCATCGGTTTGACGCGCGTGGGCCTTCAGTTTGTCGACACTCGCTGGGATGATTTCGTCAATCTCCGGCAATTTTTACTGACCGTGGCCCCCGATCCGGAAAAGCTCACGATCGAAATCAAACGCTATCCTGGCTGGGCAAGCTATCGCTTACGGCTGCGCCATTGGTTGCCCCCGCAGGGTTTGTGAGAACGGTCCGCAGCGGGACGGATCGTAGGGTAGCGATGGCTTTGGGTGATTCGCGCGGGTAGACGGAGAGCCAGCCAACCCTGAGCGAACGAGGATGCAACCAAACCGAAGATCAGTGCAAATCACTCGTCTTTGCCACGGCGCAGTGTTCGCGCGTTTTCTTCATTATTACCAACATGGAGCGCAACTTATGTCACTATTTGACACATTGAAAGAAAAGAGTCAGGCCGCAGCCCCCACCAGCGGTCTACAGGAACAGGAACGGTTTATCGAGTACGTCAAGCTGCAAGCCTATACCGATCAATACATCGACCGCCAGGAAGAGTATCGCATCTTGGAGAAAGGCATTGAGCTCGGCATGGACGTCGAGAAGGGTCGGCAGGTGCTGCTCGAAACGACGGCTGCACAGGATTGGGTACTTGAGTCCGCCATCGAAGACAAAGCGGCGGAACAGCTAGCGACCTATGCCGCGGCACACAAACGGGTGGACAAGAAAGGATTTTTGCAGATTGCCACGCAACTGAGTCAGGCCAGCAAAGGAAAGATCAAGGAAGACGAAGCCAAACGCCGGCTCAAGCAAATGCTGTTCGATAAGGATATCGCTTATCGCGAGGGGGGGATGTTCGGCAGCGAGTGGTTATCCGATATCAGCTGATTACGCATGCCACGCAGTTCGATTGTATTATTCTATTCTTTACGTTCAACACGAAATACGATTTAGGAGGCCGCAATGGGTCTATTCGATATGTTCAAAACCGATGATGGCGCGGAAATGACACCTCATTTCGTCTTTGCCACGTCATTGCTCTATATGATGTCCGCCGACGGCGAAATCGACAATGAAGAGGTCGGACACCTGCTGTCTGTACTCGGTGGCGAGAAAAAACAGGGAACGATTGGGGTCGGAGCACAGAATCAGGCGCTGCTCGACAAAGCCGTGAAATACCGCCGCCAACATTCGTTGGAACAGTTTTTGGCGGAGGCCACCCCCCTTCTCACGGACAGTCAACGGATGTGTATTCTGATGAACCTGCTCGATTCCTTGATGGCCGATGGCATAGCGGAACAACAAGAGCAAACCATGTTCGATCAGTTCAAACAAGCATTCGGCATCGCCGATGAACGCTTCCGACCGTTTTTCGAGGTCATCGTGACGAAAAACGATCGTTCGGTGTTCACCGATCAAAACCACCCAAAGAATCAGCCAGGATATCAAGTCAAGCTGTCTGGCCTATAGCACCGCCGGGTTTGTCCACGCACAAGGTCACTGCCAGCAACATCGGCGGTGCGGGGCGGCGAGACGTCGCTGTAATAACGTCACGCCGCCACCTGGCGAATACGACCAAACGATCTCGATCGCTCCGATCAGTTTTGCTCGCCGGGAAACGGTCCGAGCACCACAACGGCCTCCTCCTTTTTTGGTTGACTGACCAGCCCCAGCAAGGCGTGATCGTGTGCGGCCAAGGCCAAGGCCCCGTGAAAGTCGCCGGGTAGCGCAACCGTCGGCGCAATGATCCAACGGTTCTCATCTGCCGTCAAACGGGCCGCCGAGATGAATGTGGTCGTTGTCCCGTCACGAGCGTACAGACGAATGTCTACGGGAACATCGCTGCGGCGTTGTACAATCGCTAACGCTTGCGGATGAGCAAAATCGAGTATGGCAAGACCCTCTTCGCGCCAAATGATCCGCGGCGCAGACCAAAGGGTCACCGATTCCGCGGAATCGGTGGCAAAGCCCCATTGGACAGTTTCTGCGACGGCACTGTCCGGGCCGATCAGCAAATGCTCGGGGCCAGCGATTCCCACGTCGAGCGGCCAGACCAACCCGGCCTGCTCGCGTTGAACGCGTGAGAAAAGATAACGCCGTTCCTCCCAGCGCGTCCGAATCGTTGCCGGTATTGGTGGTTCGGCAAATGCAGCTGGCCCGGTACCGGGCAGCAAGGCGGGTACCCAACTCAACCAGGCCTTCTCCGGCCTCAAGTGAAGCTTAAACCGATCGCCGGACGCAGCCACGGTCGATTCGGTATTCGGTGTCGCGAGGTTGATACCGCCAGAAAGCAGGCTTTGCACGGAATCAAGATCAATCGAAAAGCCACCAAGCCCTCCCGCGATATTGACACCCGCGGTCTGCCAAAAACGACTGTCGCGCCGCACTAAATGCGCATACCGCGGCCGGATATACACCGAAACTTCGACCGCACTGGCATCACTGGCGAGTTCGATCGCAACGAGACGACCGATGATCACCGATCGAAAGCTCACCGGCGCGCCGAGATGCAGACCTTGCGCTCGATCGCTCTGCAGTACCAACTCGAGCCCGCCGGGTTCGAGGGTATCGATGATGGGTACCTCCTCCAAGCCGATGAACTCGCTCTGCGGTGGTCCGTGTCCAGGCAATACCGAGAGGTAATTGGCTCCAACCAAGGTCTCCAATCCGGCAACCCCGCCCAAATCGAACTGCGCTCGAACGATCCAGAACCGTGAGCCAGTCCGCGCAAGTTGCGCAGCTTCCGGCAACAGACCTAGGGTCAACCGAACCCGATGCAAGTCTGTTGTCAACCGGACTTGCTGCACTTCACCCACCCGAATGCCACGATAACGTAGCGCGTCGCCGGGCTTAATACCATGGCCGTGCTGAAATAAGATCTCGATCTTGACCGGTTGCCCTGTCTGCGTCTGCCAAAACAAACCGATGCTTAAACACAACGCAAAAACCGCAATCAGCCACCACCCAGAGACCCGTTTCCGCTCGATCACCGCAGTCGGCAAAGCGAGATCGGCGACGGCGTTATCATGGTTTTGGCCCACAAGCATTACCTCGTTAACAGGGCAGTCCGTGCATTGCAATGATCGAACATCCCCAAACCGCCTTGATCCGGGAGAATCCAGCACGGTGCTTGGATACAGCCCCTCCCTTCCGGCTCATTTCTCACCCGCGCGCGGACCATGGGCCATCACAAGGCGCTACGCTTTGCGTTTGTCCCTCTGCCCACATGCAATGCGGATTGAAAAGCAACGCGGCAACCAAACTCAAACAAACCATCGCCGAAAATGCCAGTACCGCTGGTCCCGGACGAACCGTCAACAAGTCGCCCAGCTTCACAAACGCAATTAATACAGCGACCAACAGCACATCCAACATACCCCAGCGTCCGAAGCTATCGACACCCCGGAATGCCCAGACTCGCCAAGGGGATGGCCGATTCGTTTGCAGCACACTCAACCCAAACAGTAAGACTAATTTAAGCAGCGGCAACGCAAGCGAGAACAATCCAACCAAACCGGCAATCAACCAATCGCCTTGCGCAAACAAAGTCGCAATACCCTCAAGGAGATTATTGATATCGTGATGTCCCAAGCGTTCGATTTCGACCATCGGCAACAAAACCGCCGGCGGATACAGCAAAAGTGCCGCAACGGCGCACGCCGCCGCCGGTTGGTTACCGAGCGTGGCACAATGCCGCAGGGGTGCGTGGCAGTGACAACAATATGCCCGATAACATCTCGACAGGTTTGGTCGCCACTGAATCAACCCGCAACAATGACAGGCTGCGAGTCGAGGTTGCTCAGCCATGTCGAACCTCTAGCAAAACCACATCAGTTTGCACGGACACAGTAATAAAGCGCTCGCATCGAATACAAATCATTGCGCGGACGCAAGTGACCACGCGGATCGCTAACATAACTGGTGGCGTAGATTCCCTCGCGCAAGTGGTAGAATTCGTCTGGTTTGATTCGAATACCGCCGTAATAGGGACCCGCAGCAATGCCTGCCTGGAGCTCTTGGACCGAGGGAAGACGCGCCCCTTGAGATTCGCAATAGTTCTTCGCAGTCAAATAGGGTACGCCGAGCTGTTGATGCCCGGGAGCGGGGGCTAACCATTGACCATTCGACCGCTTGCTCTCATGCTGCGGAAAGCGGTTGCCGTGAAAGTAATCGAACAGCACCTTGGCAAGCTTCTCACTCACGCGGCCCACATTGGCAACCACCGGGAAACTTTCGGATTCACCGGTCCTGAGCTTCACTAATGTGAGCGTTACGCTAAGATCGTTATTGGGGAGTTGCGTGTAAGTCGCGTACGCGACGAGGGTGATGGCCGCGATATCCATTTCGAGACGATCCAGTTCTGGCTCGTCCATTTCCAAAGGACGTTGTATTTCGTTCGGCGAGATTCCCGCAAACGTAAATTTTAGTTTGCGAAATGGCAGATTCGCAGCCCGTACCAGGCTATCCAGTTGGCCGATTAGCTCGGCATTGATACTGCGGCCAAGCTCGTCAAGACTTCGTTGGTTATGATGTTGCTGCAGCTGATCGACGGCTTGCAGCGCCGCGATCATGGTGGGCGGATCGGCTTCCTGCTCATGTAAAGCGCGAAAAATTTTACGATCGAGACCATACTCCTCGAAATCAGACGCTCGCACGAATGGGATATTGGGCCATACCGTGAAAGATTCAGCCGCGGGATCGCGGAAATCGGCGTGGCTTGCACTCCACCACCAAACACCGAGGACACTCGTCAACGCAAGGTAAAAATGTCGCATTCACCCCCTCCGCTTTGCTGGACCCGTCGTTAAACCGGATAGCCAGGATTCTACTCAATCCGGGCTTGACCTATCCACAATGATCAGGACATCGCACGCCATTATACCCCCGCACGGGATAATGGAATACTGTCGAGCCTTTGGCTAGGCTAGCAAGCGATTTGTCATAATACGAGCTGTCGCTGCGCTGTGTCACTTGTCACCCGACATGGAAAGTGTCACCGTAAGCTAACCGTAACAACAAACGAAACACGCTAAAATCTCTTCGCACTCAACTTAATTGGTAACGAAAATGAGAATTGCAATTCTTAGCTGGGAATCCTTGCATTCGGTCTTTGTTGGTGGACTGGGTGTTCATGTCACGGAACTGGCGGCCGGATTGGAACGCCGGGGCCACGAAATTCACCTCATTACCCGTCGCCGCCCCGATCAAGCCGGTTATAGCCTAATTGACGGTGTGCATTACCATCGCGTCGACTTCGGTGGGGCGGACGACTTTGTGATTACCATGGATAACCTAGGTAAAGCCATGGCCCACCGCTTTCACGAAATCACCTTCATGATCGGACACTTCGACTTGATTCACGCGCATGACTGGCTGACCGGTAACGCGATGAAATATATCATGGACGGTTATGGTACGCGGGCAATCTACTCGGCACACTCCACCGAATATGGCCGTGACGGCAACATCTTCTACCCCGGCTTCGCTGAGCACGTCCGCGATACAGAGGCCGCTGCCTGCTTCCACGCCGACGAGATCATCGCGGTCAGTGGTTTCACTGCCGACGAAGTCAATTGGATCTACCAAGTTCCTTACGCCAAAATGCACGTGATCCACAACGGGGTGAGCTACAACGCGTTCAATGGCTTCGTCGACCCGGCCGCAATCAAAGCGCGTTACGGTATCGCGCCTATGACACCGACCGTCTTTGCAGCCGGTCGCATGACCTTGCAGAAAGGCATGGATTTGCTCGTCGAATCCGTGCCCATGGTGCTCGGCTACTTCCCTGAAGCGAAGTTCATTATTTCCGGTAACGGTCCTGAGTACAATCGCGTCGTCGCTATGGCCCGTGATATTGGCGTCGATCACGCCTGTGTATTCCTGCCGCAGCTCAGCCGTGCGGATTACATCGACATCATCCGCGCAATCGACGTTGTCGCCGTACCGAGCCGCAACGAACCGTTCGGCATTATCATCCTTGAAGCGTGGGCTGCCGGCAAACCCGTCGTCGCGACCACCGCCGGCGGTCCTCGTGAATTCGTTTGGCACAATGTCAACGGTTTCTTGGTTGATGCAAATCCGGGTGGGCTCGCCCACGGCATCGGTTCCATGCTGGCCGATCACGATCACTGCCGCGCATTAGGCGCGAACGGCCGCCGTGCGGTAGAGGATCGGTACAATTGGGATGTCGCCGCCGCCCATACCGAAGGGCTGTACCAACATGCCCTCAACAAATGCTACGTCAGCTAATTCTAGCCATCGTTCCAAGAGTGCTTGCAGCAAACTCGGCTACGTCCCTTTTCCCCCGCTAGGGAAGGGACGTTAGCACTTCTGCTACGGTTGATAGCGAGCACTTATTTGCCATCGATCCTTAACGACGAGCGGTATATTCCGTCAACCGGAACATACCGCCTTGTCTTGTGTGGTGTTCGGCGACGCGCCGAACAACCCCGACCGCAACACCCAGTGAGCGGCCGAGGATTGGCAAACGTGGCCTATCCTCAACACGCCAGGCCAAGCACAGTGTGCTTCACCCAGAAAACGGTCGACAAACGCATGTTACGCAAACCATATGACAACACTATCGCGGTCTGCGCCCGTCCCCTAACAGCCTTTTGACCTAGATGTACTGGCGAATGACACCGACCGCAATGCCCTCGATGCTCACATTCATCCGCAGCCGGTTCAACTCGATCGGCGGATAGTCCGGATTCTCCGCGACCAACCGCATCCGAGTGCCACGTCGGCTCAATCGCTTGACGGTAATATCGTCATCGATTTTTGCCACCACGATTTGTCCGTTCGCCGCTTCTGTTTGCTGTTGAATGGCCAACAAATCGCCATCATAGATACCCGCATCCCGCATGCTCATTCCGCGCACTCTCAACAGATAATCCGCTGGCGGGTGAAAGAGGTGCGGGGATACCGGATAATGCGATTCGATGTGTTCTTCCGATAAAATTGGCCGGCCAGCCGTTACCCGGCCAATCACGGGCAGCTCGTTTTCCGCGTCGACAGTCGGTTGTGTCTCTTCGACCAGCCTGATCCCTCGTGCAATATGCGGTGTCAGTTCAACCAACCCTTTGCGTTGCAAGCTACGCAAGTGATCGACTGCGGCATTCACGGAGCGAAAACCGAGATTACGCGCAATCTCGGCGCGAGTCGGCGGTACTCCGGTAGCTTCAATCCTTTCTTTCACAAAATCCAAAACTTCTTGTTGGCGTGCAGTAATCTCGGTCATCATTGTTGCCTATCATTCTACTCTACAAAAACACTCTATCCACATCAGCATAGCATAACAATTTAGTTTGTCACGATAAAATGCTTACCGATGTGTCACCTTCTTCCGGCAGATCGACCCCTCGGGCCAATTCTCCGCTACGCCGCAATACGCGCTTCAGCAGTTTTCCCGCCGCATTTTTCGGCAACGCATCGCGAATAACAAATCGCCGTGGTATTTCATGCCGACCCAGGTGGGCCCGGCAATGGGTGCGCAGTGCATCGACTTCAAGTTCATTACCGGGTGTCGGCGCCACATACGCCACCACGACTTCGCCATGGCGACTGTCCGGTTCGCCAATTACGGCGGCTTCCGCAATACGCGGATATTGATATAGCACATCTTCGACTCGTCTGGGATATACGTTCATCCCATTGACGATAATCAGGTCCTTTATGCGATCGACGATAAAGAAATAGCCATCCTCGTCCACATAGCCCAAGTCTCCAGTGCGAAACCAGTCACCAAAAAACGCGGCGGCCGTCGCCTCGGGACGCCGCCAGTACCCAGCCATCACATTCGGTCCACGGACACAAATCTCACCAATCGCACCGGTTTGCAAACCTTGCCCGTGTTCGTCCATAATCTGCATACTAACGTACGGAATCGGCAATCCTACCGAACCGGGTTTACGTTGGCCAGCGACTGGATTGACACAAGTCACCGGACCACATTCGGTTGGTCCATCGCCCTCTAGAATCGGTTTCCCGAAACGTTGCTCAAATCGCGTCTGCACCGATGGTGGTAAGGCCGCGCCCCCGGAAATGCAATAACGCAATGAGGCCAACTGGGTATCGCATTGTTGCGGTACTCGCAATAACAAGTTGAACATGCTGGGTACCGCAGGCAATACCGTACACCGAAAGTGCGCAACCATAGCACATACCTGCTCCGGATCAAAGCGCTGCATTAGGACAAAAGATAGCCCATGAAGCAGCGGAAGCAACATGCCCACTGTTGCGGCGAAGGCATGAAACATAGGCAGCACCGTCAGGATGCGATCTCGGCCCGGTCTGAGCTGTAAGGCCTCCAAACAGCTTGTCGTGTTGGCATAGAGGTTACTGTGGGTCAGCATCGCACCTTTGGGGAAGCCCGTCGTACCGGACGTATACAGCACCACCGCGATATCGCTGTGGCTCACTGGCTGCTCTGGTCGTTGCGGCAAGACCATCGCCAGCCAAGACGCCCAAGTCGTTCCGTCAATGGCAATCGCGAACGAAAGTGCCGGTAATCGTGCGACGGTTTGGTCAAAACACTCGTCGAACAGGATACCACGCGCCTCGGCATCTTGGAGGATGTAGGCGATTTCTTCACTGCTCAGCAAACAGTTGATCGGAACCACACAAGCACCCGCCTTGAGGATCGCAAGATAGGCCAAACAGAATTCGGGACGATTCGGGGCATACAAGGCAATGCGATCACCGGCCACGATACCCTGATCAATCAGACCCGCCGCCAAGCGATCGCTCATGGTATCGACTGACCGAAAACTTAGTGTATCGTTCATACCGAAACAAAGCGCCGTGTGCTCGGCGTAGCGTACGGCAGCCGATCGAAAAGCACTGACCAAATCGCTGTCGCTTACGATGTCCACTGGCTGGCCTGCACGCGTGGATTCATTGATATCTGTCATTAGTAAAATCTTTCAATTGGGCTATACGAGACGTCGCAACACAATACATTCAATTGAATAAAACTGAAAGGCCTTAGCACCCTACCCAGCGCAGCTGCATGGCCGCTAGGCAGCACTGATCGTATTCTGTCGCTTGGCTATCCTTACTTGAGCGACAGCGCTGATCATCAAATTGAATCGCATCGCAACAACTGATTCAGTGGTAAGTATAGTTAACTTTAGCCAAGATGACGTCGCTACTGAAAACAGGAGCACTGCTCACGGGCGGTACGGGATGGATCGCTTTTCAGTCATGGATCAGCGCATGACCGAGGATTTGATCGCTCGACGGCAATCCTTGCAATTTGCACGCAGGGACTGCGTCCATAAGGCCGCCATGACGACAGCACAAATCTAAGCGAACGGCAATCGGTTACCCGTTCTAGGCAGGATAGGCATCGGCAACCACATAGAGAACCCACCAACAACTCACTGGCGGCGTTCAGTCCATGCCGGTCGTTGCGTCCGACGTCGGTGGGGTCAGTCCAAATGCACCGAGGTCGATGGTAACAGCCTGATAATCGATCAGGGAAGTATGGTATTCGTACATGGCATCGACCAGTCGAACCCGGGATTCGGCTGTCCGCTCTTCTCGTGCATTCAATAGAAAGTAATCGCTCGCGCCTTCCGCAAACCGCACGGATTCCGCTGCCCGTA
>CAZWQC010000065.1:0-10625 GCA_964635785.1 uncultured Ectothiorhodospiraceae bacterium | reverse complement strand
TCTCTCCCGTTTGACTTTCTTGCGCTTGGCGGCGGTAAACGTGGCAATAAACCCTTCGAAATCGACGTAACCTTGGTTTTCCCAGTGATATTGGCAGCTTTGTCTTAGGATGAGCCCCCATTCGCGCAGGAAAGGCAACTCATCCGCCACTGGGTAGGCCCAATGGGCCGAGGACAGCCCATACTCCTCGCTGAAGCTAACGGCAGCGTTGACCAACATTGCCCGCAGCACGTCCCGCTCCGGCTGGTCATTGCCGATCAACAATCGCGGGCCGTTTACCGGACTGAACGGAATCCCGCAAAACAGCTTGGGATAATACCGCCGGCCAACCCGCTCATAAGCGCTTGCCCATGACCAATCGAACAGAAACTCGCCGTGCGAATGATGCTTTATATACGTTGGCATCGCCGCGCACAGCATGCCTTCTCGGTCCCTCACGGTAAAGTGACACGGTTGCCAGCCAAATTGGGGGTCGGCTGCACCATGCTCCTCGAGTGCGACCAAAAAGGCGTGACGGAGAAATGGATACGCTGCCGCATCGCTCAACCGATCCCATTGATCGGGCGCGATCTCAGCGAGCGCCGCTTCTACGCGAACCTCGTACTCCGCCATTTCCACATTGCCTCGTCCAGCCCTGACCGCCCCTGACGCCATTCCCACTTGAGCGCGCCAGCGGTTCGATTTCGACCCACGACACCGGCATCAACCCATCAGCGCATCCAAGTAGCGCTCCGCATCCAATGCGGCCATACATCCCGATCCGGCCGAGGTAATGGCTTGCCGATAAGCGTGATCCATGACATCGCCCGCGGCAAACACGCCCCGCACACTCGTCGCCGTGGCATCACCCTCCTGGCCCCCTTTGACCTTTAGATAACCGCCGTGCATTTCGAGCTGTCCCTCGAAAATCGCGGTATTCGGTTGGTGCCCGATCGCGATGAACACACCGGTCAGTTCCAAGGTTTTGCTGCTACCGTCGCGGACATCTTTGACTCGAATCCCGGTCACCCCGCTCGTATCCCCCAACACCTCATCCAGGACATGATGCCAAAGCAATTTCACGTTGCCGTTCTCGGCCCGCTCGAACAAGCGATCCTGCAAAATCTTTTCCGCCCGCAGCGCATCGCGGCGATGCACCAGGGTCACTTCTGCCGCAATATTCGATAGGTACAACGCCTCTTCGACCGCCGTGTTGCCCCCACCGATCACCGCGACTTTCTGATTCCGATAGAAAAATCCATCACAAGTCGCACAGGCCGAAACACCTTTACCCTTGAACGCCTCCTCCGACGGCATTCCGAGATATTTCGCGGACGCGCCCGTGGCAATAATCAAGGCATCGCAGGTATAGGCGTTGATATCGCCGTGTAACAGGAACGGCCGGCGTGCCAAATCGAGGCGTTGGATATGATCGTGCACCAACACCGTGCCGAATCGCTCCGCATGCCGGCGCATACGATCCATCAAATCCGGACCGAGCACACCTTCCGCATCACCAATCCAGTTATCCACGTCCGTCGTCGTCATCAGTTGCCCGCCTTGCTCCAAACCGGTGACGAGGACGGGATTGAGATTCGCACGGGCGGCGTAAACCGCCCCTGTGTAACCTGCGGGACCTGAACCAAGAATCAAGAGACGGTGGTGTTTGGGCTCACTCATGACTAATCGCTCCGTTCATGTCGCCATGCTTTGGCAACGGTCAATAACCAAAACCGCTAGCCGAGTCCGTGATATGACGACGGCTACACCGGATGAGATTGCACCATTGTGAGAGTCGGGGCAACCCCGATTGAATGAAACCTAGGCTGGTCTTCGCTAACAAACGCTCCGCCAGCGCGACACGTTCAGGTCGATCATCGAACGACCCCGTTGCGCTGTAGACGCGCTTAACTGGGTTAGGCAAGCGCCAAACTCGAGAACTCACTCAAGGGCCAACCAGCGACCATCCTCGACCCGACAAGCGGACTTTGATGTTGTCGAGAAAAGCGTATAATCATGCGCTTAAAGTCCATATTTCAACCATAGGATGAACTCCATTGGCGCAGGCGACACGGCATAAACAAAGTCATCGGTCGGCAGCCGCACAGATCGAACAACGGCTGCGAGAGGCGGTCCTGATCGTTTTTACTACATTGGCTGTCTATCTAGCACTGGTGCTGGCTTCGTATCACAACAGCGATCCCGGTTGGTCGCACACCGATGCCGATGCTCCAATCGCCAACCTAGGCGGTCACGCCGGAGCCATCATTGCCGATACGGTATTGCATGCATTCGGCTATGGCGCCTACCTGCTACCGGTTCTGGCCGCCTGGGCCGGCTGGTTGATATTTCGTGGCGTTCGCCACAAAGACAACGTCTTGCTGTGGGTACTCGGTGTGCGTTGGTCCGGATTACTGCTGACAGGCGTTGCGCTGTGCGCCTTACTCGCCTTGCACGTCATTGGCGCGAGCATTCCCATTAGTGCAGGCGGGGCCGTGGGCAAGGTCGTTGGCAGCGTCGCCGTCAATCAGCTCGGCTTACTCGGTGCCACCTTGGTCTTGCTCGCTCTAATCGTTGTCGGGACCAGTTTTCTGACCGGCATATCCTGGTTGACCGTGATGGATCGTCTGGGTCACGCTGTTTATCGCATTGTTCATAGGCTACGACATTTCATTGAGGGCGCACCCGACGCCACGACCGAACCTTTTCCCACGGAACCTCCGCTTGACGAGTCCGCGACGGTTACGGCAGGGACTGGCGCTACCCCACCGACACCGATGCCGACTGACAGCGATCCGCCAGAATCCTACCCTACCCACAGATCGGTCGACGCGCCGGCCGGACCGGCGGAGACCAACAGGCAACGTGATCCGGCAAGATCGGAACCACGCTTGGACTTTCCCGCTACGGCACTTCCGACGAACCCGATTCCGGTTGCCGCCGACCGGTTCAACGCCATTGCCGACGCCATGGATTCCTTCGATGCTCCCGAGCCAGACGAGACGCCTTTGCACACTGGCGAGCATTCTGATCCCGACGGTTTTGACCCCACATTCGACGCCATACCCGCAGTTCACTCTGCCGAGCAGACCCCCAGTTCCGTTCAACACTCGGTGACGCAAGCAACCCCTCTTGCGCGGCGACGCGATGAGGTGTCATTGGATCAAGACAAGGAACCTGAAGACGACGCCGGCAGCGTCTTCGAACGCGTCTTACTGAACGCTGATCAACCGTCACTGGACCACAGCAACGGGCCCGATGATGACATCGTCGATGATGTCGCTTCAACATCACCCGCAAACAACGCCGACCAGAGTGAACGCCCGCCGGTTGAACAAACGGCAAACACCCATCAAGAAGGCATGTCATCGCCGCCAAGTCTTGCGCCGGCGGCAACACCTGACCTGCCCGCGGAGCTAGCACCATCTGTTGAGCTGCCTGCCAAAGCAACATTCGCTAAGGACAACGAGGAAGCGGCCCCGCCGCTGCGCTCACGCCCGGTCGCGCGACCACCCATCGATTTGCTGAATCGTGCGCCACAACACCAACCAGCTTATTCGGCCGAAGACCTCGCGGCCATCTCCCGCCAAGTCGAGGCAAAACTCGCTGATTTTGGCGTCGTCGTCAAAGTTGTCGACGTGCATCCGGGGCCGGTTATCACGCGCTTTGAACTCGATCCTGCGCCGGGATTGAAAAGCGCTAAAATCTCCAATTTGTACAAAGATTTGGCGCGAGCATTGTCGGTCATCAGCGTGCGCGTGGTCGAGGTCATTCCGGGCAAATCCACCATCGGCCTCGAGATCCCAAATAGCACTCGTGAAACGGTTTATCTCAGCGACGTGCTGACCTCCGACGCTTACCATAACAGCAAGTCACCATTGACCATTGCACTTGGCAAAGATATCAGCGGTGTCCCACAGGTTGCCGATTTAGGGAAAATGCCGCACTTGTTGGTCGCTGGCACCACCGGTTCGGGCAAATCTGTGGCGATCAACGCCATGTTATTGACGTTGCTTTATAAAAGTTTGCCGGACCAAGTGCGATTGATCCTAATCGACCCGAAGATGCTTGAACTCAGTATCTACGAAGGTATCCCACACTTGCTCGCACCGGTAGTGACGGATATGAAGGATGCCGCCAACGCTTTGCGCTGGGCGGTGGCCGAGATGGAACGCCGCTATAAGCTCATGTCTTTGCTCGGCGTTCGCAATATCGCTGGATTCAATAACAAAGTCGAAGCCGCACAAACCCGTGGTGAGTCGCTGCTCGATCCCACTTTTTTTGATGCCGACAATACCGACTCTCCCGCCGGGACGCCAACCTTGGAAACCTTGCCCTATATTGTCATCGTCGTCGACGAGTTTGCTGACCTGATGATGGTGGTCGGCAAGAAAGTCGAGGAATTGATTGCCCGATTGGCGCAAAAGGCGCGTGCTGCGGGAATTCATTTGATTCTAGCAACACAGCGACCCTCGGTGGATGTCATTACCGGCTTGATCAAAGCCAATATTCCCTCGCGTATCGCGTTCAAAGTGTCTTCCAAGGTCGATTCTCGCACCATCCTCGATCAAATGGGCGCTGAGACACTCCTTGGTTACGGCGATATGTTGTTCGTCCCGCCTGGGACTTCTCTTCCCGATCGGCTCCATGGCGCGTTCGTTGGTGACGACGAGGTCCACCAAGTTGCCGATTACCTCAAGAGCTTCGGCCCGCCCGATTATGTCGATGATATTCTTGAGGAACCCGCCGATGGACTGGATGTCATACCAGGCCTCGAACCTGCCGACGCCGATGGGGAAAGTGATCCACTCTACGACGATGCAGTTGCCATCGTGACCCGCGACCGCAAGCCGACCATTTCCTATGTCCAACGCCGCCTGAAAATCGGCTACAATCGCGCTGCTCGGTTGATCGAAGAAATGGAACTCGCGGGCATCGTCAGTGGCGTGCAATCCAGTGGTGGACGCGATGTTTTGGTCCAGGCACCGCCACCCTTGGGGCCAGATGACTAGAGCGGCTGGTTCTCCTGACGAGCACTCCTCTAGGTCATCACACCCGGTCACCGTGACCCGTTCAATACGACCACCAAACACGCGCTTGTGTTGCGTCTATTAAGGTTAAAAAGATGTTACAAGTATTTTTAGTTTTTTTCGCCGTCGGACTGGTTCCTCTCAATGCCTCGCTGGCCACTGACGCCGTCACACGCCTGGAACGCTTTTTCAAGGATACCCACAGCTTATCCGGACGTTTCAGTCAAACCGTCGTGGATGAAGAAGGCAAGGTGTTACAGCAATCTCGCGGTCGCGTCAAACTCCTGCGTCCCGGGCGATTCATTTGGGGTTACGACGAGCCGTATGAACAAATGATTATTGCCGATGGGGAATTTCTCTGGGTCTACGACAAGGACTTAGCCCAGGTCACTCAGCACAATCTGCACGAGGCACTCGCGACGGCCCCGGTGATGTTACTTTCCGAACAGCATGTACTAAAGGACGCCTTCACGATCGAGACAGCTGAACAGCGTGGTGGCTTGGACTGGATCACATTGAGCCCGAAGGAAAACGACAGCGACTTCACTCGAGTCCAGATCGCCTTTGCCGAAGACGGCCTCAAACAAATGGTGCTGTATGATCAGTTTGGCCAACAAACGTTGATTCGCTTTCTCGCGTTGACCACAGACCAAGCGTTGCCGCCCGAGGATTTCGTCTTCAAACCACCCAAAGGCGTCGACGTCATTCGCTAGCCATCCGATAGCGAGCTTAAACGAGGGACTCTCGGTATCGTCGTACCATGTCTTTCATCCCTACTCACCGCAACGATCTGCCTTATCCCCAATCCAATATCCACGTGTGGCTGTGTCCTATCGAGGAGATTGACGATTGGGGTCGCATCGCCGCGGAAACTCGAATACTGACCGCGACAGAAAACGAGCGGATTTGGCAATATCGCCATGACAACCGCCGCAAGCTCGCCTTGTTGAGCCGGGTCATGCTACGGCATGTCCTTGCCGCTTACGGTCCTCATTCGCCTGCCGATTGGCAATTCACCCACAACGCCTATGGCAAACCGTTCCTGGCCGACGATCCGCAAGTCCAGCCTTTGCATTTCAATCTGTCCCACACCCGGGAGTGGGTTACGATTGCGATTACCGGTCCGTCGCCGGTTGGCATCGACGTCGAGCGCTATACCCATCCGGCAGACTGGCGCGCGCTCGCCAACCGCTTTTATCACCCCCTGGAGAATGCGTGGCTCAGTCGCTTTAGCGACCAAGAAGGCTGTCGCCCGTTTGTGTTGTGCTGGACGCTGAAAGAGGCCTATCTAAAGGCCATTGGCCTTGGTTTAGGCGGTGGGCTGGCGCGCCTGCAAGTCATCCAGATCGAGCCACCCGAGTTTCGCTATCGCATCGCTGACGATCGGCGCGACTGGGGCTTATTCTTAGCCGAAATCGGGTCCAGCCACGCCATGAGCGTTTGCAGTGAAACCTCATCCGATGATAGCGGCGCCATCGAACGAATCCTCGCGCTGCGCCCGTTCCAATCCCTGGTATCCGTGATCCAAAACACGATCATCCGCAAAGGTCGCGCGACCACCCCGGACCAAGACTAGATCCGGTCGATCGCCTGCTCCATTTCTTCTTTTATCGCATGCCCGGCCGCCGTCGGATCACAGTCCGTGACGTCGATCCAGTGGATAAACATCGCATCACCTTCCATCTCCAGGGTAACGGTTCCGGGGGTGAGCGTAATACTATTGGCCAGAAGGAGGCGTTGGTATGGTAGCACCAGACGCGTATGCACTTTCACGACACCCGGGTTGACTGGAAGCCTCGGATCCAGCACACGCTTGGCAACATCGAGGTTCGACTGCACGAGATTTTTCAAGAAAATGGGCATGTACCGCAATAGACCGATGACACTCCACGGACGATCGGCCGTCATGGTTGCTTTCGGCACTGCCAGCCAAACGAGAACCAAGCTGACCACGATACCCGCCAGGATTTCCTGGTAATGAACCGAGTTGGTCAACCCGATCCACACCAACACTAGCACGACCATCCATTGCAGCTTTTGCTTCGTTCCAATCTGTCTTGTCGTTCGTTCCGACACTTTCAGCCTCGCATAAACAGGGCACGACCAACCATTCTGTCGACAACCGAACAAACCGAGTCGCCCCAGCCTGTCCGGCCTGCGAATAATTCAACGCGATTGCGCATGCTGGCTTTTCGGCATGTACAAAAAGCTGTCCGCATCGTCGCTGACATAGATGCAACCACCTTCGAACTGCAACGAATCGGGGCCACAGACATCGGTACACAGCCCACACCAGCAGCACCGGCCGTAATCGATCCGTGGAACCAAACCGCTTGCATTCTTCGGATTGACATCGCCTTCCGCTTTGACCATGTCGATTGCTTCGTTCATACAGATATCTTGGCAATTACCACAACCCACACAGATATCCAAATTATTGACATGAAAACCACGATAACCTTCGACTTCGGCACGTTTCTCACGTGGGTAATTCAATGTATGCGGCGGCTGAAAACCGTGTTTGAGTGCGTTGAACGGATGAATCAAACCTTTGATATCGAGAGTCCAAGCCATACTGGCGTCTCCTGGTTAAGAAAAGTGCGATTGATCGATCGGTCACCCTTTCGCCATCCCCACAGACAATGGCATCCATGCCAAGCAGGATCACGTAACCAACCTACCGATCCGTTTGGATCACCCGTTTATCAGACGGTTTCACCGTTCGATTTCGGGAGGACAAATACCTAATGAGTTCATGATCAACGCGACATCCGACAACTGCGCTCCGATCAACAATCGTTCGAGCAAGGTAAACGCATGCACCAACGATGGTCCGCGGACCTGCACCCGACGAAGATACTCACTCCCATCACCGGCCATATAATAACCGAATGCGCCCCGGGCCGACTCCGTCTGCACGTAGGTTTCCGCTTTCGGGATCATGAACTTACGGTGCTTTGGTAACTTGCATTGAAACTCGCCGCCGGGCATTTGCTCGATGACTTGACGCAAGATTCGAACACTTTGGTACATTTCGGCACGGCGGACCAAGGCTCGAGCATACGCATCACCACCTGTTTGCGTTGGGACGTCAAACTCAAGCTGATCATAGACCAAATAGGGCGAGTCACGCCTTACATCTCTTTTAATACCACTGCCCCGCAGGACTGGTCCAGCGTAGGCGTTGTGTAGTGCTTCATCGCGGTTTACCACACCAACGTTCTGCAATCGTTTCTTCACACCGGCATTATCAAAAAAGATCCGATCGTACTCCGGTAAGCGTTTTTCTAGCTCGTCGAGTAGATCCACCAGCCTTTCCAGCAATCCCTTCGGCAAGTCCCGTTTCACGCCGCCCGGGTAGATGTACATATGATAAACCCGCCCACCCGTCAGCTCCTCGAAAATATCCAAGATATAATCGCGCTCACCAACCGCCCACTGGGGTACGACTTCGTGCCCGATCGACGCGCCTTGTCCGGCCAACCACAAATAGTGCGCTTGCAGCCGCGCCAACTCCAGCACCATCACCCGAATGAACTTGGCCCGATCGCTGATCTCAAGCCCCGCCAGTTCCTCCACGGCACGAGCAAAGTTCTCTTCGTTCGGATCGGGCTCCGGAACGCAAATCCGACAGACAATGGTAAACGCTTGAATGACGGTCCGTCGTTCGATCAGTTTCTCAAAGCCCCGGTGCAGATAACCCACGTGTGTCCTGGCCATGACAATGGTTTCACCGTCCAGATCCAGTTCCACGCTCATATTCCCGGTCACACCCGGGTGCTGAGGTCCGTGAAAAATCTTTATGGTATCGCGCCCTGCGTTCATGCGTCGCTACCTTTCGCGTCTTGCTGTTTTTGCGCTCGCTTGGCTTCTTTTCGTTTACGAATCTCGTCTCTCACGTCGAGATTGTCTTCACGACCGCCCCGCATTTCATACGTTTCCTGTACAAACTTTAAGGTATCGAATTCGCGTCGCATGGGTGGGGTATGTTGCCAACCTTCCAGCATGAAATCACCGAGACTCGGGTGCCCCGCGATCGGAATGCCGAACATCTCGTGTAGCTCACGCTCGAAAATCTCCGCCTGCGGCCACAATGGAATACAGCTTTCTAAGACGTCCTGGTCGCGACCGATATGGGTTTGCACACCGAGACAACGCTCTCGGGTCGCGTCTTCCAACAGGTAGCTCAAGCAAAACACTTCATCTTCGAACCAATCGGCACAAGCAATGGTCGTTAAGGTGATAAAACCCTGCTGTTGCTTGAGCAAACCCAACAACGAGAAAAGTTGTGCTTTGGGAACTCGAACATACGCATGGTTGCCGCGTCGTTGCGCACTTGCAAGAATATCGAAACCGTTGTTCAGCACCGGCAATAACGTTTCCAGCATTACACGCCCGCTCCTGAGTGATACCAATCATAGGTATACTCCGGTAGCATGTTGTCACCGAGTACACGTTTTTGGTTCGCCTTGTACCAATCGATATTCTCTCGATAGCGTTCGTAACTGCCTTTTTCGCCCCGTCCGATCTTTTCTTGCAATGCGACAAACCCTTCGATCAGCGCTTCCGGGCGCGGCATACAACCATTGACATACATATCCACCGGCAGGTAACGATCCACTTGCTTGATGGTGTTGTACGAATCCCAATACATCCCGCCGTTGATGGTACAGCTTCCGAGTGCAATGACATACTTCGGTTCGAGCATTTGCTCGTAGCTTCGAATGACCCGCTTGAGTGTCTTTAACGCGAGATAACCGCTAATGATCAAGACGTCCGCTTGCCGAGGCGTCGCTGCATTGATGATACCAAATCGTTCCGCATCGAATCGGCTGGTCATCAATGGCCGTACCTCGATGGCTCCACATCCCGTCCCATAGGCCAGGACAAAAACGCTTTTTTTCCGAAACCACGCCACCAGCTGATTCATGATGCTTTGCTGACTGTGTTCGTGACCGATCCCTTGTTCCAGCATCCGTTGCTCGCATTGAAACCCTTCGCAGTGATCGTTGTGATACATCATGCACCCCATTGCAACCAAACCATTGAAATCACGCCCACAACCGCCAAACCCAGCGGAATTCGCCAAAAGAAGTCCACGGTCTGCTCGGTCTTCAATCTTGGAAACACCATACTGATCGATGCCGTTAATACGAACAGCGCGAAAGCCTTCAGCATGAGCACGAAAACATTCGTTGCGCCTCCCAAGAAGAGGTCGACCAACAAAACCAGCTTACCGATCGTGAGTATCATATTTTGGGTCATGAGCACACCCAAAAACCGCCCGCCAAATTCCACTCGCGGACCCGCGTACACCTCAACCGGCGCTCCAACGACATCGAACGGCGCCGCATTCAAGCTAGCGATAAACGGCAACAGAATGACCAAAAACGCAAGCGGATTCGTAAACACCGTCCATTCGCCGATCGTCGATTGCGCGTCCATGATGGCATGGACCGACACCGTTTCGTACTGCAACATCACCAATGCCAAACCCAGGAAAAGCGGTACCTCAAGGCCCATCAACCGGGTCAAACCGCGAGTCACACCCATCACGCCGAAGGGGTTGCCACTCGACCCCACCGCCAAGGCATTGCCCAGTGGCCCGACCACCAT
>CAZWQC010000064.1:7276-10680 GCA_964635785.1 uncultured Ectothiorhodospiraceae bacterium | reverse complement strand
TTGAATATCCATCAACACCAAGTCAAACGACGCTGTCGTTACATAGCGTACTCCTTCGGCACCATTGTTTGCCAAGGTCACCAGCAGCCCTAACTCGGTCAGCAATGCCGACATGAGGTCCTGATTGATCGTATCGTCCTCAACCAACAAAACGCGTCGCCCGTAAAGACGAGTCAGGTCATCAGGCATGCTAGCATGCGCTTTCTCACCGGCCTCGACGGGCGCGGCGGCGACCCCGAAAGGCAGCGTGACCCAAAAGGTACTGCCCTGTCCTGCAGTGCTCTCCACCTCGATTCGCCCACCCATGGCCTCGGCCAGTTGGCGGGTAATCGCCAAGCCCAAGCCGGTACCACCATAATCGCGGGTTATCGAGGTATCCACCTGCCAAAACGGCTCGAAGAGTCGATCGAGTTCACTCGATGCGATTCCGATCCCGGTATCCTGAACAGAAAATCGTAACAAGTGACGGCAATCCTCGTTCGCCAGCCCTCCCGCCGCATGACTGACGATGATCTCCACGCGACCGACCGCGGTAAACTTCACCGCATTATTGGCGAGATTGATCAGTATCTGGCGTAACCGCAACGGATCGCCACGGAGCCACTGCGGCACATCCGGGGCGATGACCGTGGCAAAATCCAAGCCTTTCTCCTGAGCCCTTATCCCGATAATAAAATTGACGCGTTGCAAGACGTCCGGCAGATGAAATACCACCGACTCCAGCGTCAACTTATCGGCCTCGATTTTGGAGAAATCTAGAATTCGATTGATAACATCCAGCAGCGAACGGGCGGCCACATCGATGCGCACCAGATGATCTCGCAGCGGCCGGTGCTGGGCGATACGTTGCGCCAGATGGTTGGCAATAATCACGGTATTTAAGGGTGAGCGCAGCTCATGACTCATGTTCGCCAGAAAGGCACTTTTCGCCCGGGTCGCCGCTTCGGCCTGCTCCTTGGCCTTGATCAGCTCGCGCTCGACACGCCGCTTGGCCGCCAGAGTGCGCTGATTGCGCCGGTTCAGTCTGAACATATACGTCGTCACCGTCGCAGCGATCAGAACCAGCACCAACGACCCCACCACAATCGGATTTCGCCAGGGCGAGATGACATTGAGCAGCGGTCTGTACAAAAAACCGTCAAGCGAAACACTCGGCGGCAGCAGTCCGAGTTCAGCGTGTACCTCGGCGATATGGCGCCACCGCGCCGGGTTGATGTGGCCGATTTCAACCAGTTCCGGGTTGATGAGCTCGCGCATCCGCATTGCTTCGTAGCGCAGATGCGCGCGCGACTTCGTCGGATGATAGTCGGCCAAGATCAGGTCGATGATAGCCTCGGGATTGGCCATGGCATATTGCCATCCCTTCAGGCTGGCCTCGAGGAAAGCGGCAGTCCGCTGGGGATACCTGCGCAGTTCGGCTCGGGTGGTAAATAGGCAGTCACCGTAAAAGTCGATACCATAATCCCTTGGCCAGAGAATCCGATAGGTCTGCCCGGCTTGGTCCAAGTAAAACGGCTCGTTGGTGACATAGCCACTCAACACATCGATCGCGGGGTTGCGATAATCGGCGAGCCCGACCTCGCTATCGGTCAGGCGAAGTTGGTCAAATCGCACACCTTCCCGCCGCAACATGGCCTGCAATTCAATATCACGCGAACCCCGCGTCATTTTGACCGCAGCCCCCGGCAGATCTTGCGGCGCCGCGATACCTCGTCCCTCCTTGGCAATCAAGGCAAGCGGCGAGTGCTGGAAAATTGCCGCCAATACCACAACGGGCTGCCCACGCTGGGCGGCGAGCAACAATTCGCTATTGGTGACGCCATAATCGGCATCACCCGATACCACCACGGCAATGGTATCTTGCGCCGTGTCACGCTCACGGATAACGACATCGAGCCCGACATCGCGGTAATAGCCTTGCGCTTTTGCGGCGTAATAACCGGCAAACTGAAATTGATGAAACCAGCGTAATTGCAGCGTGACCCGCTGTCCCTCGCTCCCTGCCCAGGCAACCAGGCCAGCCGACAAGGCCAAGAGCATGCCTCCCAGGCAAAATGACCTCAGCAGGCCACGCCAAGCACACCTCGCGTACCCAAACGGGTACCTGCGCCGATGCCTAACCCAACCGTGTCGCCACGTGACAGCGATTGCGTCCGGCACGCTTAGCCTCATACAGTTGCACATCGGCAGCGGCGACGATCTCCAACGGACTCCCGTCGCGCTGACAGCGCAGCAATACCCCGCCGATACTCACCGTCACCCTTGCAGCCGTTGGAGATGCCGCATGCGGAATGCCGAGCTCGGCGACACGCTGGAGAATCCTCTCCGCGACCTCCCGAACTCCGGCCGATTCCCGCGTCTCCGGCAGGATGCACACGAATTCCTCGCCGCCATAGCGGGCGGCGAGGTCCGGTCCCCGATACAGCTCCTCGGTCAAGACGCCAGCAATGGCCCGCAAACAATCGTCGCCTTGAACATGCCCATAGTGATCGTTGAAGAGCTTGAAATGATCGATATCGAGCATCAACATCGCCAGCGGCACCTCGGCACGAACGTGACGTGCGTATTCGATGGTGAGTGATTCGTCGAAGTGACGCCGATTGGCCAAACCCGTCAAGCCGTCGACAAATGCCTGCCGGGCAAGCTGGTCACGGGTCCGTTTGAGTTCGATCTGATTGCGCACCCGCAGCGCCACTAGCGGTGGATTGAGCGGTTTGGTGATGTAGTCCACCGCTCCCAGGGCGAGCCCCTTCGCTTCCGCCGCAGTGTCACCGAGTGCAGTGACGAAAATGGTGGGAATGTTCCGCGTCAACGGATCGGCCCGCAACCGACGCCGGACCTCGAAGCCATCCAGGCCAGGCAAGAGCACATCGAGTAAAATGAGATCCGGCACCATTGCCGCTGCGAGCCTGAGCGCCGTCTCGCCATCTAAAGCGAACAATACCTCATACTCGTTACCGAAGGTATTGGCCACCAATTCAATGGCACTCTTGTCATCATCGACCACAAGGATACGGGCCGCTGTTTCCGGATCAGTCACACAAGTTCTCCAGATCGGACCGAGCACTTCAGCCACACTTTATGCGATTACCTCACGCCTCATCCGTAACGGCTGGTTCATTTCGTCAGGCTACCGCCCCGAACAACCCATCCAGAGTAGCGCCTTCAATCGCTGCTGTCCAACGATTTAGCGACTCAACCAGCGCTATCCGTTCTAGCCCCCAACACTGCAGACTTGTCGTTGCGGTCACTCTGCGGCGATCCGGGATAGATCGCCCGAACACGCCATGATCCATCGCCATCGTCCCCATTTAGGGTGATCTCGATTAGCCCAACCCGAGCAACCGCATGGGAAACGATCGGCAGGATAAAAGAGAAAGATGTCGTTGTTTGTTTTAATTTCA
>CAZWQC010000064.1:0-7266 GCA_964635785.1 uncultured Ectothiorhodospiraceae bacterium | reverse complement strand
CAACGATTAGCAGACACAGACGCAGCCCCCACGCCCAACCCCAGCCATCGGCCAACGCGATCAACCCCAAGCCCAAGGGAAGCAAGACGATGCCGAAAGTGGCCGCCTTGGTCGCGGCATGTTGCCGCGCGAGCGCATCGGGCAGGCGTAGCACACCATAGGCGGCGACGCCGATGATCCCCATCGCTAGCACCATCAGCACGGTACCAAGCAAGCTCATGGCCGCGCACCCTCTTGCTGACATTGAACCAGTCTCACCCAAGCCAGAGCAGCATCGCGACATCCAGATAGATCGTGCGACCACTGACCCAGGCAGCGAGAAGGCAAAACGCCATCGCCATAGTGAAGAGCAGATCCAGACCAACCAAACGGTCAGTATAGCTCGGTCCGATCAGCATCCTGTAGACACCGATCAGAGCGCAACCGCCGGCAATAACGGCGAAAAAAACGGGTAGCATCATCGGCGAACTCCAGTCAAACGGGCGATGGGAGCAAGCAAATCGCATCGAATCGCGTCAAGCGTCGCTTCATCGTGGTCGAGATCGAGCAGGTGCACAAGCAGGGCACGTCGCTCGGTGTCAATGAACACCGCCGTGGTCCCGGGACTGAGGGTAATGCAGGCGGCAAGGAGACTTGCGGCCTGTTCACCGAGTTCGCCGTAAGCCAGGCGTGTCCAGCCGGAGCGAATTCGCGTCGGATTCATCAAAATAACCAGTCCAGTCTGCCAACCCGAGCGCACGATACTGCGTAGCAAATTGACGAGTAATACCATTAAGGCAAGCATCCGATTCATGGCGCTGGCCTCCAGTAACCCTCGCTACCGGCTTCAAGGAAACGAATCACCGGCTCAGGACACAAACCCACCAGGAGCAATAACAGCGTGACAGCGCTGACCGCCAACCAAGCACTGCGGGAGATTGCCGCCGGGTTGAGCTGCGTTGGCTCCGGGTGCTGCCATCGATAACCCCGCGAGCAAGGCTGTCGCTGCGCTCCAGGGCATAGCGTGGCGCAGTCCGCGGAGATGGTCGATGACCCGGGTGCCCACGCTTTAATTGATATTCCCCGCAACCATAAACAGCGGCGCTTTGTAGATCGCGTGAGCAAAGAGGAAACTCACCGCTGCCAACCCGGCACCAGGATTTGGCAAACCGATCAGCAGGGTCAGCGTACCCAACGCGGCAACCGTGCTCCGCGCGAGAATGCGCTTGAGATCGTGCTCACGTAATGTCAGAACCGAGGCCCACACCGCGGTGGTGGCACCGGTAGCCACCAGCAGCAGCAGCTCCCAGATTGGCAAATGATTGAAGGCTGGGTCGAGGCGCAACAGCAAGTAGATCCCCAATTTAACCATCGTCGCGGAATGCAGGTAGGCACTGACAGGGGTAGGTGCCGACATCGCATTGGGGAGCCAAAATGAAAGGGGAACTTGGCCGTGCGTCCCAGCGTACCCATGACGATCAAATCAGCTTGAAGAGTCTGCACCTGTTTTTGAATGACCTCTGCTGCCACACCTTTCATCAAGTACACGCAATCTTCGGGCAAAGCATACCGCGCGAGCAAGCGCTGCAATGCCTGCTCATGCCGTTCCCGCTCAACGACGACCAGTCGATCGATCTCGCTGCTCGGGAGGTGTGAACGGAAACTGCGAAGCATGTCTTCCTGCCGCAGTTGCCAGGCATGTACGACGGCGAGTTGCGCCTTTTCACGCGCAGCGAGGGAGGTTGCCAGGTCCATCACCAGTCGCTCGGTACCGGCGCCCTCCTCGGCAAGCGGGTCCACGGCGGCAAGAATGCACCGATAGGGAAAAGTCTCGCCGGGCCGGTCGATCCACACCGGACACGGGCACTTGCGCAGTAAATGGATATCGGTGCTGCCGAGCAAACGTTCCGAGAGTGCCACCGGTGATCGCGCCGCCTTGATCACCAGATCGTAGCGATTATGGATGACTGCGCGAATGACTTCCAAAAAAGGCGTGCCGCATAGCACCCGCGTATCGATTGATGTCTGCGGCGTACGCAAGGGCTTGATCAGTTCCTCGAGCTCGCCCTGACGGCGTTCCCGAATCAGCTTCTCGAGGTCGAGGTCGTACCGCTCGGCCAGGTCGCCGATGGAAGGCGGTTCTACTGACCACATCCAATACGGTCAAGCGGGCTTGGTTAGACTGAGCCAACGCGACCGAACGTCGCAACGCCGGACAAGCACGGTGGCATCCTCTGCAAAATAGAGAATATTGTGGAAACGCTTCACAGCAAGCCTCCAATAACCCCACAATGCGGTACTTTAAGCCGTCGAGAACCATAACGCCAACACCAATCGCAGGCCGTTTTTATCGATCTATCGAACCGGTAGAGGCAACTCCAAACGTCAAAAGTTGCCTGTTTGATCCGTGACATCAGGGCCGAATCCGCAAAACTCACCGCAAGTCCTTCGCGTTATTCGCGCGGGTGTGCTGAGTGCGTCTGTGCAGAAATCGCTGGTGTCGATATTTTTATCACTGTCCTCGAAGGCAGGATTGAATGGCGCTGCTCTGAGCAAGGGACTGCGATCGTGGGCCGCAAAATTTCTCAGATACCCGGGAGAAAGCGGACCCGGGCCGGGAGCTGATGCCAACGCAGGGCCTGTTCGGGGGAAACACCGTATTGGCGCGATGAGGCGCGGATCTTGTGCTATACTTACCCTGCAATCAGTTCTTTCACTTCGTAAACACTTCACGGGGAAACTGTTATGTCACAGCGTGTGGCTACGTGTCTTTTGTTGGTCTTCAAACTGGCGTTGGCGCAAGCGGTTTGGGCGCAACCGGCTTTCATTGCCGTCGATGACGACAATACGACGGGGAACGCAGACGGCAGCCCGTTGCACCCTTATCCGCGCATTCAAGCGGCTATCGATGCCGCCGCATCCGGGGATCACATTGCGATTGCGGCCGGGCAATATGGCGAAAGCCTGGAAATCATCGAGAAGTCGTTGACGCTGCAGGGCGGCTATCCGGGCGGCAGTACGGCTGATTATGCCAATGGCACTAGCGGTTCGTTTATTACCGCGCAACCCGAGCGCTTTGATTCACATATTCAAGGTCAAGCCACGAGGCCGGTCATCCGCCTACAAGGTGAGATGACCGCGGACACCATCCTCGCCGGGCTGCATATCAGTGGCGGCAAGCAAGGGATTGTGAGTGACGAAGGGCCACCCATCGATCGACTGACCATCCACGATTGCTTTATTGAAGGCAATGGGGGTGCAAACCACGTGCCGCTTGGGGGAAGTTTCCGTGCCGGCGCGGGGATCAGGGTGGATGGTGGTGACGGCCACGTCATTACCAATAATCGGATCGAGGGAAATAGCGCACCCTATGATCCGAACAGTGACTCACTCAATGGCTGGGCCGGTGGAGCATCGTTCGCCGCCGTTACCGGGATCGACATTACCAACAATACGTTCATCAATAATACCGCGTATGGGAATCACGGCGGCGGTTTGGCGCTAGGCGACAGCACGGGCAATATCGCAAATAATGTGTTTCAGGGCAATCGTATCGGCGAGGGAACGGGTTACGGTTGGGGCGGTGGTTTGTTTTTGTTTGGCGAGCAAACGGATGTCGAGGTCAGTGATTGTGTGTTGCGTGAAAACTTTTCAGTCAGTAGAGGTGGCGGCTTCTTTGTCGATGATGGCGCCACCGCGACCCTGCGCAACAGCTTGGTGATCAACAATTCCAGCGAGGACGGTGCAGGAGGTATTTATGTTGAGGGACTTGACGAAAGTATTGTGTCTTACCTGACCGTCGTCAACTCGACTATCGCCGATAATCTGAGTCAATCGGGCAATCCGTTGTTCGGTGACGGGATGTTTATCGAAAACGCGTCTGTCACGGTAACCAACGCCATCTTTTGGGACAACGGTAATGGCAGTGATTTTGTGCTGGGAGACGGCCCGAGTAGTAGCCTGTCCGTCGATTATACCCTATCGCAGCAAGTATGGCCGGGTGGGACAGGTAATCGCCACGACGATCCCCTGTTCGTTGATCCTGCCAAGGGTGATTACCATCTTCGTTCCACCGCCGGGTATTGGGATAGCGCGACCCGCCAATGGTTATCGGCTGCGGTCGATAGCCCGGCGCTCGATCGAGGCGATCCCGCCAGTGCGTTCGATCGTGAGCCGTTGCCCAATGGCGGGCGCATCAATCTCGGTGCCTACGGCAACACTGCCGAGGCGAGCCGCAGTGGCTCGTTGGAGCAAGTCACCCTGACAGTGATCGTTGACGGCGCGGGTCAGGTGACGGGCGAAGGCATCAACTGTCCCGGCGACTGCACAGAAACTTACCACGTGGGTACACTGGTTGAATTACGGCAACTGCCAGCGCAAAATCAGGTGTTCGCGGGTTGGTCTGGTGCCTGTATGGACAGTCACACATTCTGTAGTTTCGCGCTGGACCAGCAGCAGACGGTGACCGCTCGTTTTACCGCACAGGCGGGGGGCGGCTGCAGCTTGGATATCGACGGCAACGGCAGTGTCGAGACCGCAACCGATGGCATACTCCTCCTGCGGGCTTTATTCGGTTTTACGGGCAATGCGTTGCGCCAAGATGCCGTCGGTGCGGGTGCAAGCCGAAGTAGTGCTGCGGCCATTGCCGCCTATATTGACGAATGCATGGCGGCTTTCGATATCGATGCAAATGGTCAGACCGATGCGCTAAGCGATGGTGTTGTCGTGATGCGCTATCTATCCGGACGTAGCGGTGAAGGCCTTGTGCAAGGCGCAGTGGACAGCAATGGGCAGCGCGTGACCGGCACTGCCGTGGGTCGCTACCTGCAGGAAGAACTCGACCCCAGGGAAACTCCGGTTGCAGCGAATTGCGGCAATTCGCTGATCGAGCCGTTGTTTCCTGCCGATTATCCCTGGAACCAGCGAATTGGCGACGCCGCACTGGATGCCCAATCGAGCGCAATCATCGGTTTTCTGGATAGCAATCATGACAGTGGCCAGAAATTTCGCATCGACGGGCCGAGCGAGGAAGCGAACAACTTGTATGGGATGACCTTGTTAGTGGCGGACGCCGATACGGCCGCTGAAACGTTCCTGCGCAAAGAAGATGAGCATTGGTTGCCAGATTGTGATACCACCCCCGTGCCAATTCCGGCGAATGGCGCCATCGAGGGACAGTCAGGCTATGCTTGTGATGACGATGGGGATTGTCATCTGCTCGTGCTCGATACGGCGGCTTGTCGACTGTATGAAATGTGGCGTGCCGACCGACCAGACGCGGAAGCATTCGAGGGTGGCTGCCTGGCCGTATGGGACTTGAATCAAGCCTATACCGAGACGTTGCGGGGTGATTGTTGCACCAGTGCGGATGCCGCTGGCCTGTCCATTGCGGCGTTGATGTTCGGCCCTGATGAAATCGCTGCAGGCGAGATCAAACACGCCCTGCGCTTTATTTTGCCGAATAACTTGATCCGGCAGCGGATTTATGTTCACCCGGCGACGCATTCCACTGGGGCGACGAGTGGCCCGGATAATGCGCCACCGTATGGAGCCCGCCTGCGCCTACGTGCGGATTTCGACATGGAACGTCTCAACCCCGCCGCGCAGGTCGTCGCCCGTGCTTTGCAGCAATACGGTATGTTCTTAGCCGATGGCGGCAATTTGACCTTTACCGCCTTGAATGATCGCTTTACCGAGCATCGCTGGGCCGAGGTCGGTATGGGTCCGAATGACCTGACCGGGCTTGACTGGAGCGATTTCGAGGTCGTCGAGCTTGGTGAACGGCTGCGCTGGGACGCGCAATGTAATTGCGAGCGGGTGCCGCTGACCAAGTAAGCAAAATAATGCTTGGCCACTCATGCGATAAGACAGTGTGTTTTCGCTAGATGTCGGGTAGGCCGGTCGGTTACCCTCCCGGCCTCCCACAGCACCAGGCGTGCGCGACTCACGCATCCGGTTCCTCGAACCCCAGGATTCGCGCGTCCAAAGAGCGTTGGCCTGCTCGGCCTAGACCGACCGGTGCACAATCCACGGTTGGGGTAGCGGTGGGCTAGCGAGCATCTTGCGGAATTTCTTCGACGTCCGCTTCGACTTTTGACGACAGCGGCTCAGCCAGTATTTCATTGGCTGTTCGGTGTCGCGATACAGCGCCTTGATCAGCGCCACGTTCCATTTCACAATCCCAACCGCTCATCGTACACTAAGCAGGACTAACCCACCCGAGGACGCTCGCATGAACAATCGCGTACTGACTGTGTTTTTTTTGGTACTCGCCGGCTTTGCAAACCATCACGGCATAGCAGCCACAGACAATCCCGACCCACCCGCCTCACCTGTGAAGCTCGTTTTCGTGCACCACTCCACCGGCGGTCATTGGCTTGCCGATGAAACCGCCGACTCACCCTCTGGCGGACTCGCCGCAGCCTTGCTGGAAAACAATTATTTCGTGAGTGCGACAAATTACGGATGGGGACCTGATAGTATTGGCAATCATACCGACTTCATTGATTGGCCGACTTGGTTTACTGGAGCAAACAGCGCGACCTACACCGACGCGCTGTATCACGAGTTTAACCAGAATATCGGCGACTTCGGTGCATGGCAACGGCTGGCAGATCCCGATCCCGCGCGGGAAAATCAGATCATTTTGCTCAAATCCTGTTTCCCGAATACCGCATTATCGGGTTCCCCGGATGATCCTCCCCAAGCAACACCCAACGATGAGTTTACCGTGGCCAACGCCAAGGCCGTATTCATAAATATTCTCGATTACTTTACCTCCCGTCAGGACAAACTGTTTGTCCTGATCACCTCACCCCCACTAAGCGAAGCAGAAACAGACCCCGAACAAGGCGCCAACGCCCGGGCACTAAGTCATTGGTTACTCAAAGAATGGTTACAGGGGTATCCACTGGCTAATGTTGCCGTCTTTGATTATTATAACGTGCTGACCTCCAATGGGGGCGATCGCAACCGCCATGACTTGGCTTCTCGTCCAACTGGCAACCATCACTATTGGGATGTCCAAACCCAAACGATTCGCCACACCCAAACGCTACCAAACAACGACTCGGCTTATCCCACCGCAGCAAACGACAGCCACCCGACGTCGGCCGGGCATCGCAAAGCCACAGTGGAGTTCCTTCCCCTTTTGAATGTTTACTATCATCGTTGGCAAAATCAGACTTGCACGGCCATCACCGACATCCGCATCGACGGCCCCCTGACCACAGCGACCGGCCAAACCGCCACGCTATCGGCGAACCTGTCCCTCGCCAATGCGACACC
>CAZWQC010000063.1:8353-10731 GCA_964635785.1 uncultured Ectothiorhodospiraceae bacterium | reverse complement strand
CGTACCCATGTTCGACGACCAACCAACCGCCGCGACGAAGATAGGTCGAGGCTTGGCCGATAATCTGGCGCAGCGCGTGTAAACCGTCGCTGCCGGCAATCAGTGCTTGTTGCGGCTCGAAGCGGACATCCCCCACGGCGAGATGCGGATCGTCGACGGCGATGTAGGGTGGGTTGGCGACGATCAGATCGAATTGTGCCGGCGCCAGCGCACGGTACCAATCGCCGCGCAGTATCTGAACGTGCGTTGCGTTGAGTCTGCGACGGTTGTCTTCCGCCACGGCAGTGGCCGCCGCGGATAGTTCGACGGCGATGATGATGCTATCGGCACGCTCGCTAGCCATGGCCAACGCGATAGCACCGCTACCGGTACCGAGGTCGAGGATACGCGGCGTGGCAATGCCCGCGAGTTTGGCCAAGCCGAGTTCGACCACGCGTTCGGTTTCCGGGCGGGGGATCAACGTCGCCGGCGTGACTTTAAGCGGTAATCCCCAAAACTCGCGTCGGCCCAGGGCATAGGCGATGGGCCAACCGCGGCAGCGAGCGGCAAGACGAGCGTTGAAGCAAACCCGTTGCGTTGACGTCGGTATGTACTCCGGCCAGGTAAAGAGCCAAGTCCGCTCGGTCCCAAGACAATGCGCAAGTAGCAGTTCGGCGTCCAAGGCCGGGGTCGTGCTGACCGATTGCAGGCTCGTGCGGGCTGCGCCGAGCAAAGCATGCACGGTGTCAGTCGTTGGCAAGGGCAGCGAGTTGATCGGCTTGATATTCGTGGGTCAACGCATTAATCAAGGGGTCGAGATCCCCGGCGACGATTTCGTTGAGCTTGTACAGCGTTAGATTGATGCGATGGTCGGTGATACGGCCTTGAGGATAGTTGTACGTGCGGATGCGTTCCGAGCGATCACCGCTGCCGACGAGGCTACGCCGGGTTTCGGACTGTTCCGCTTCGTGTTGTTGCCGTTGGATGTCGTTGAGCTTGGCTTGCAACAGGCTCATGGCGCGGGCGCGATTTTTGTGCTGGGAGCGCTCGTCCTGGCATTCCACGACAATACCGGTGGGCAAGTGAGTCAGACGGATGGCCGAGTCCGTCTTATTGACGTGCTGACCGCCCGCCCCCGCGGCGCGAAACGTGTCTTCACGCAAATCGGCGCGGTTAATCTCGATGGCTTCCAGTTCCTCGGGTTCGGGCATGACGGCAACCGTGGCCGCGGAGGTATGAATGCGGCCTTGCGATTCGGTTTCAGGCACCCGTTGCACCCGGTGCGCCCCGGATTCGAACTTGAGTTTGCTATAAACGCGGTTGCCGACGACACGGGCAATGATTTCCTTGAAACCGCCGTGCTCGCCTTCATTGGTGCTCAAGACTTCGATATGCCAGCGTTGGGTTTCGGCATAGCGGGCGTACATGCGATACAAGTCCCCGGCGAAAATTGCCGCCTCGTCGCCGCCGGTACCGGCACGGATTTCCAAGAACACGCTTTTCTCGTCATCGGCGTCAGTCGGCAGTAGGGCAAGCTGCAAGGCTTGCTCCAAGTCATCGAGGCGATCCTGCAAAGCCGCAACTTCCTCTGCGGCCATGGCGCGCATCTCGGGATCATCGTCGTCGAGCATGCGTTTTGCGTCAGCGAGATCCCCCTTGGCCTGACGATACTGCGTGAACTGCTCGACGACTTGTTCGAGTTGGCTGTATTCCACCGACAGTTTGCGCAAACGCTCATGATCGGCCAGCGTATCCGGTTCGGCCAGAAGGGCAGCCAGTTCGGCATGACGTTCGGCGAGCGCCTCGAGCTTATGGAGGATACTGTCCTTCACGGTATTCGGTCACTCCGGTGAATCGATGGACGTGACCTTGAACAGCCGTTGCGCGGCGGCGATGGTGTCGAGATTCCCTTCGCGGGCTGCTTCATCGAGTCCCTTGGTCGGTTCGTGGGTCAGCTTGTTGGTCAGTCGATAGGCGAGAAAGTCCAATGCTTCCTCGGGCGGCTTGCCGGCCAGCAGCATCCGCTTCGCCTTGGCCAACACTTCCTCGCGAATAATGTCAGCATGGCTACGCACGGCACGGATGGTGCCGACGGCATCGCGCGAGCGCAGCCACGCCATGAACTCCGTGACTTGACGATCGATGAGCCGCTCCGCTTCGGCCGCGGCCTCGCGCCGGGATTGGTAGTTTTCCTCGACGACTTGGTGTAGATCGTCGACCGTATAAAGGTACACGTCATCAAGTTGGGCGACTTCCGGCTCGATATCCCGCGGCACGGCGATGTCCACCATAAAGATGGGTCGGCGTTTGCGCACCTTCAGGGCGCGTTCGACCGTCCCTTTACCGACGACTGGCAAGGGACTCGCCGTCGAGGAGATCACCACGTCCGCCTCCGGTAG
>CAZWQC010000063.1:0-8343 GCA_964635785.1 uncultured Ectothiorhodospiraceae bacterium | reverse complement strand
TAGGCGTTCGGGAATGTCTTGCAACGGGATACCTTCGCCGCCGTATTGCGCCGCCAAACTGTCGGCACGTTCGCGGCTGCGATTGGCGACTAGAACATGACCTATGCCATTGGCAGCGAGATGGCGCATGGCGAGTTCGATGGTTTCACCCGCGCCGATCATCAACGCCGTGCGCCGGGAGAGATCGCCGAAAATCTGTTTGGCTAGCCCAACCGCGGCAAAGGCGACCGATACGGCATTCGCCCCGATGGCGGTGTCGGTACGAACTTGTTTGGCAACCGAGAAGGCATGCTGGAACAGGCGACTCAACCGAGTACCGGTCGCCCCCGCAGTACATGCCTTTTCATAAGCGGTTTTCAGTTGGCCGAGGATTTGCGGCTCGCCAAGCACCAGAGAATCCAAGCCGCAGGCAACGCGCAGTAGATGCCGAACGCTGGTAGAATCCCAATGGCGGTAGACGTGCGGTCGCAGTTCTTGGTGGCTGACCGAGTGGAAATCGCCGAGCCATTCCACCAATTCGCTGCCGCGCTCGTTGTATTCCAAGTTGCAATACAACTCGGTGCGATTGCAGGTCGAGACAATCGCCGCTTCGGCTATGCCGTCGCGGGTGATCAATTCACCGAGGGCGCGGCTAAGCTGGTCCGAACCGAACGCCACGCGCTCGCGAATGGCGACCGGTGCGGTCTTATGGTTTACTCCGAGAGTGCACAGTGACATCGTTGTGATTTTTTGATTGAACTTGCTGCCGAGATTGTGCGCATCGTCGACGCGTAATACAAGCGTCATTTCGTGGTCAAACACCATCGGTGTCCGATATGGAAGCTCTGATTGCTATGCGAAACTTGCCTGTAGTCGTTTTCATCATTCCTATGTTGGTCGCGTGTTCGACGCTGCCATCGACCGTGAACGAGGCCGATGCCTCGGATCGAATCGAATCCGATTTGACCATTCGGGCGAATCGGCAGCTCGAAAACGCAAGCGAACGGGATCTGCTCTACTATGTCCTGGTTGGCGAGCTCGCCGGGCGAATGGACCAAATGCGCATGGCGGCGGAGTATTATACCAAAGCCGCATTGCTCAGCGACGATCCTCGGGTGGCACAACGCGCGACCAAGGTCGCGGTCTTTGTCAAAGCATCGGAGTTGGCCTTGTCCGCGGTGGAGCGTTGGATTGCCCTGCAACCCGAGGAAATTGAGCCGCGCTTGATTGTTTCTCAATTACTGGTGAGTGTCGGACGTCCGCTGGATGCGGTCCCCCATTTGCAAGTCATCATCGATGCCGCGAATGACCGACGGATTTATGGCCTGATTGCCAATCAGCTCGGCCAAGGCGAAAACACCGGGGAAATGCTGCAGGCTTTTCAGATGTTGGTCACGCAGAATGCGGACGATCCCTATGCCTATCTCGTGCTGGCGAGTTTCGCGCTGGAACATGATGAGTACGACCTCGCACTCGAGACGGTGGCCGATGGTTTGCAACTCGATCCGGCCATGACCGAGTTCAAGGTATTGCGTGCTCAGGCTTTGTTGGGGCAAGGCGACAAGGAAGCCGCTTTGGCCGAAATGCGGCCATTGGTGATGTCGGCGGATGTCGACGACGACCTACGTCTGGCCTATGCGCAAATGTTGGTCCGCGCCGGGCTGTACGACACGGCACAACCGATCATCGAACAACTGTTACAATCGCGTCCCGATGATACCAACTTGCTGCGGCAGCTCGGGTTATTGGCCCTGGAAACCGAGCAGTTCGATGGCGCCCAGCGAATTTTCGTGGACCATGTTGACGACGAAGCCACCCAGGATATGGCGCACTATTTCCTGGGTCGCATCGCCGAAACGCGGTCGCAGCATGCGCAAGCTCTAGCGCGATATCTGGCCGTGCCCGTCGGGGCCTACTACGTCGAAGCGCGCATCCGTGCCGCCGATATGGCTTTCGCTCAAGGGCGTTTTACCGAAGGACAAACGCTCTTGGCCGATCTGCGCCAAAATGCCGCCAGTGATCAAGCCCGACTCGAGATTTTCTTGGTCGAAGGCCAGCTGTTATCCGACCGCGACCGTCCCGAACAGGCCATGGCGTTGTATGACCAAGTGTTGGCAGATTTTCCGGGCAATTTTGACGCCCTTTATGCACGGGCTTTGGTTGCCGCGCAACTGGGTCGTTACGATTGGCTGGAACGGGATCTTCGCGAAATCCTGGCGCAGGATCCGCAGCATGTGTTGGCGTTGAACGCCTTGGGATATACCTTGGCTGACCAAACCGATCGCCACGAAGAAGCGCTGTCCTACATCGAGAGAGCTTACCGCGCCCAGCCGGACGATCCCGCAATCATCGACAGCATGGGTTGGGTGCATTATCGACTGGGCGATCTCGGGGCCGCCGAACGTTATCTGCGACGGGCGGTAGAACTGGGTGACGATACGGAGATCATCAGTCATTTGATCGAAGTCCTATGGGCACGAGGTGCCGTCGATGAAGCGCGGGCTATACTGGAAGAGCACTTGCAGGTCGCACCCAAAGATGCGCATTTGCTTCGCGTCCAACAACGGCTGCGCTAGTTTGGGCATGGTTCATCGTGTGGTCACGGCATTGTATCTCGTTGTCGCCGTGACGGGATGTAGCCTGGTTACCGGGCGTCCACCACCACCGGAACTGGAAGCGCGGTGGTCGCAACGAGCGGACACCTTGCAAACATTGGAGAACTGGGAATTTGCCGGACGGGTCGCGATTCGTGCGGCCGACGAAGGGTTACAGACCCATTTGCACTGGGTACAGGCGGGGCAGAATTTCACGATCCAATTCTCCGATCTGCTCGGTCGGCGCGTGGCGGCGCTGGTCGGCGAAGCGGCGGGCGTCGAATTCCAACGTCATGGCGAACCCGCACTAAGTGCCGCCAGTGCCGAAGCCTTACTCGCCCGAGAGTTGGGTTGGGCGCTGCCCGTGTCCGGTATGCAATACTGGGTGTTGGGGGTGCCGCGCCCGCAGACGCAGGTGACGAACAAGCGGGTGGATCGGTTGGGACGTGCTCGATGGCTGGTCCAAGACGGTTGGCGCATCGATTATCGAGGTTACGAGCGCGGCACTCTGACCGCATTGCCCAATCAATTGAAACTCACCCGGGATGCATTGCAGGTGACTTTGGTGATCGATCGATGGCAACTGACCAAACCTTAAGTGATGCCGTGGCGAGTAACGGCAGCTGGCCTGCGCCGGCGAAATTAAATCTTTTCCTGCATATCGTTGGTCGTCGAGCCGATGGCTACCACTTGTTGCAGACGGTGTTTCAGTTTCTCGATTATGGCGACGAGTTATACTACGAACCCAATGACAGCGGGGCGATTCGTGCGCGCTATGCCTTGCCTGGCGTGACGGCTGAACACGATTTGATTCAGCGCGCGGCGCAGTGCTTACGAGTCGCGGCTGGATGCGATGCCGGCGTAACCATAGATTTGACCAAACGGCTGCCGATGGGCGGCGGGCTCGGTGGCGGCAGCTCGGATGCTGCAACGACATTGGTTGCGCTCAATGCGATATGGGGATGTGGTTTTTCTGAGGACCGGTTGGCCGAAATCGGCCTGACTTTGGGCGCGGACGTTCCGGTTTTCGTTCGCGGTCGTGCGGCCTGGGCGGAAGGGGTCGGCGAGCGTTTGCAAGCAGTTACGGTGACCGAACCTTGGTTTTTGGTCGTCAACCCCCCCGTTGAAGTCGAGACTCGGGAGATTTTTGCTAATCCACAATTGACAAGAGACTGCGAGCCGATCACAATACGGCGCTTTCTGGACGAGGGTGGGGAAAACGTGTTCGAACCGGTGGTTCGCGCACAGTATCCCGATGTTGACGAGTTGATGCACTGGCTGGGGGGATTCGGTTCGCCTCGGCTGACCGGATCGGGCAGTTGCGTCTTCTTGGCGTGTGACTCGCGTGAACGTTGCGCTGACATCATGCGCCAGTTACCCGTACGGTGGCAGGGTTTCATCGCACGGGGAATGAACCGCTCACCGCTAATGTTGCGGTTGGACGCGGCATGACAGATTTCGATTGGGCCGTCGCCAAGCGGTAAGGCACCGGTTTTTGGTACCGGCATTCCCAGGTTCGAATCCTGGCGGCCCAGCCACTCCCATTTCACCAGAGCATGCGCAGGTTGGTTGTGTCCGATAACAGCCGGATGATGGTATTTACTGGTAACGCGGTTCCCCGGCTGGCTCAAGGCGTTGTCGAGCATCTCAATATTCCGCTTGGCAAAGCGATCGTCGGGCGTTTTAGTGACGGCGAAGTCCATGTCGAAATACTGGAGAACGTCCGCGGCAAAGATGTCTTCTTGATCCAATCGACGTGTGCACCGACCAACGACAATTTGATCGAACTCCTGATCGTGGTCGATGCGCTGCGCCGAGCGTCCGCCGGTCGAATTACCACCGTCATTCCTTATTTTGGCTATGCCAGGCAGGACCGACGGCCGCGGTCGGCGCGGGTACCGATCTCGGCGAAGCTGGTGGCGAACATGCTCACGAGTGCGGGTATCGACCGTTTGCTCACCGTCGATTTGCATGCCGATCAAGTGCAAGGCTTCTTCGACTTACCGGTCGATAACGTGTACTCCTCGCCGGTGTTGTTAGGCGACATTTGGCGGCAGAAGTACGAGAACCCCATGGTTGTCTCGCCGGATGTCGGCGGAGTTGTCCGGGCCCGAGCCTTGGCGAAACGGCTCGACGACGCTGAACTTGCCATCATCGACAAACGCCGGGCGCGGATCAACGAAGCGCGGGTGATGCATATCATCGGTGCAGTCGAAGGCAAGGATTGTATCATCATCGACGACATGGTCGATACTGCTGGGACAATTTGCGAAGCATCGCGGACGTTGAAAGAACACGGTGCGCGTAGTGTGACGGCTTATGCTACCCATCCGGTCCTATCGGGACCGGCCGTCGAGCGGATATCGGATTCGCAATTGGATGAACTCGTCGTCACCGACACCATCCCGTTACGTCCGGACGCGCAGGCCTGCGCGACGATTCGACAACTGTCCGTTGCGGGAATCTTGGCGGAGACGATTCGGCGAATCAATCGTGAGGAATCGGTCAGTACACTTTTCATGGATTGACCGGAACAGCCAACGAAAGTCGCGCGGGGAAAGTGCGTTTCGACACGCTCGACGGAAAACATACAAACGGCAAAGTGCCCTTGGTCGCGGGGGCTCTTTGGATAACCCGCTCGACTTGGCGCCTGGGCGGGTTTTTTGTTAGACGCCAACATGGAGATGACCAATTTATGGGTGCACAATTTCAACTGAAAGCCGAATACCGGCATGATTTAGGGAAAGGTGCGAGCCGCCGCCTACGTCGTGCTGGTTGGGTACCGGCGGTAATGTACGGTGGTGGCAAAGATCCGGTCGCGTTGTCCGTGGACAAGAACGAACTTGGTATGTTGCTGCTTGAAAAGAGTTTTTATACAGCGATCATCAGTGTTACGCTGACGGATGGCACGGATCAGGTGGTACTGCGGGACTTGCATCGACATCCTGCGAAGCCGACGGTCATTATTCATGCCGATTTTCTGCGCATTCATGCTGGCCACGAATTGCGGGTCCATGTCCCCTTCCGCTTCGTTAATGAGGATATCGCTGTCGGTATCAAAACCGAAGGAGGTCAAGTTAGCCACCATTTGGTCGAAGCGGAAGTCGCTTGTTTACCGACAGATATCCCCGAACAGATCGATGTCGACCTCAAGGATTTACACGTCAACCAAACCTTGCATTTGTCGCAAATTTCCTTGCCCGAAGGTGTACGTTTCGTCGCTCTCGATGGCGGGGGGGAACACGACAGCGTCGTCGTTTCCATCCACGGGAAAACTGGCGGTGGCGAGAGTGACGGTGGTGAGGCGAGCTGAGTGTGCTCTCGTCGGACGGCGAGTGAACCATGGCGGAAAAATCCAACGCAACAACCGGGATTCAGGTCGTGTTCGGCTTGGGCAACCCGGGTACCCAATATGAGACGACAAGGCATAATGCCGGCTTTTGGTTTGTTGATTCTCTTGCCGAACGCTATCGTGTCGTGTTCCGGCGGGAAGGGAAATTCGACGCATTGGTCTGCCGAAACGAGTTCGACGGTCATCTGATCTGGTTGGTTAAACCGCAAACCTATATGAACCATAGCGGTCGCACTGTCAGAGCATTTATCGATTTCTATCGATTGACTCTACCGCAAACCCTGATCGTGCACGATGAAATCGATTTGCCGCCCGGACGGGTAAAGTTGAAATTCGGCGGTGGCCATGGTGGCCACAACGGCTTACGCGACATATTCGCACACTGTGGCCAAAATTTCCTACGTTTACGGCTGGGAGTCGGACATCCCGGTAACCGAGACGACGTCGTTCGCTACGTGCTCGACCGACCGATCAAAACGGATCAACAAATGATCTTGGCCAGCATCGAATCTTGCATTGAAGTAATGCCGCAGCTTCTTGCGGGCCAAACCGAACGCGCCATGAATCTGCTGCATCGCGCTGGGGGCTGATGGGCCAGCAAGCCGCGTGTTGCCGGCTGCCTTGGGATTGAGGGAGAATGCTGCATAGGTGACACCAATCCAGTGGTGTCGCCCATGCGATGGCGCGTCAGTGCCACGTTGCGATTTGCTGACATTTCCAGGCTTTGTGACAGTGCTTCGGCGACGTCACCGGCAAGATCAAGCGTTTCATCAGTTCTCGTATCCCTTCTCCCCGCGGTGAGAAGGGATACGACATACTTTTGTGCAGAAACCTTTGCAACAATTTAAGACTATTTGGACTGTTCTTATGGGCTTTCGTTGTGGAATCGTCGGTTTACCGAATGTCGGCAAATCGACATTGTTCAATGCGTTGACTCAGGCTAGCATCGAGGCGGCCAACTACCCGTTTTGTACGATCGATCCGAATGTCGGTGTAGTGGCCGTTCCGGACCCACGCTTGAATCGGCTCGCCGAGATCGTCCAACCCAAGAGTCTCGTTCCCACGACCATGGAGTTCGTTGATATTGCCGGTTTGGTCGCTGGCGCATCGAAAGGTGAGGGACTAGGCAACCAGTTTCTTGCCAATATTCGGGAAACCGATGCCGTTGCGCATGTGGTACGGTGTTTCGAGGACGGCGACGTGATCCACGTTGCGAACAAAATCGACCCGCTGGACGACATCGAAACCATCGAAACGGAATTGACGCTCGCCGATCTCGATACGGTGGAAAAGGCCTACACCAAAGCGGAAAAAAACGCAAAATCGGCAAACAAAGACGCAATGGCTTCGCGTGATTTCTTGCGGCGGGTGCGTGATCATCTCGGTGAAGGCAGACCCATTCGGACCATGGACGTCACGAAAGCAGAACAACCGCTGCTGCGGGATCTGCACTTGCTAACCGCAAAGCCAACGATGTTCATCGCAAATATCGCTGAAGATGGCTTCCAAAACAACGTCTACTTAGACCAAGTGCGGGCACGTGCAGCGACAGAAGGAGCGGTCGTAGTGCCGGTCTGCGCCGCCATCGAAGCGGAGATTGCACAGTTACCGGAGGAGGACAAAGCGGAGTTTCTTACCGAGATGAACCTTTCTGAACCCGGGTTGAACCGGGTCATTCATAGCGGTTATCAGTTACTTGGCCTGCAGACGTTTTTTACCGCCGGCGTCAAAGAAGTGCGCGCCTGGACAGTCCATTTCGGAGCAACGGCACCGGAAGCCGCCGGTCGGATTCATACCGATTTCCAACGCGGCTTCATCCGTGCCGAAGTGATCGGTTACCAGGATTTCGTCGATTACAACGGCGAGCAGGGAGCTAAGGATGCCGGGAAGTGGCGACTCGAAGGCAAGGACTACATCATGCAGGAAGGCGATGTGGTACACTTCCGATTCAATGTTTGAATGAAAACGGGGGTTGCATGGACCTTGCTCCCTCGCTATACTCCGAGATCGTTTCCGATCGGCTATGTAGCTCAGTTGGTTAGAGCACGGCACTCATAATGCCGGTGTCGCTGGTTCGAATCCAGCCATAGCCACCAAAATTTCGCTCCAACCTAACCAGCCGAGTTCCCCACTCGCTGTTTCGGGGCTTTTCCCATCTCGGTCATGTCTCGTTCCCCTTACGTTGACGTTAGCTTTTTTGCAAGGCACTCAGCTACGAGATGGGTCCCCTTGCGTCGTTTGTCGTTTAACGCGTCGCACCGATTGGTGCCCTTCATTGCCCAGACAAGACTGAATGGTACCGAACGTTGTTGGCTTGGCCACACAAACACACGGCCTGCGCATTAAGCGATACTCACTCCCTTCTCGGTGGCGAGTATTATGTCGACAAGACCCATTACCTGCCGCAGCTCGAAAACG
>CAZWQC010000062.1:9371-10812 GCA_964635785.1 uncultured Ectothiorhodospiraceae bacterium | reverse complement strand
GGATGCTGGCCCTCGTGCCGAAGCGCTCGCGTTGACCGAGCCTGCGGGACGCCCCCATTCTTTGTTATGCCAGACCTACGGTGACAGCCATGCGTAAAAAGCTCCCCATCGGCATCCAGACCTTGCGCGAGATTCGCGAAGAAGGCTATTACTACGTCGATAAAACGCCGTTTGCCCTGCGCCTGGCGCAGGAAGGCAAGTACTACTTCCTCTCCCGCCCGCGCCGCTTTGGCAAGTCCCTGTTCCTTGACACCCTGGCCGAGCTGTTCCAGGGCAATCAAACGCTGTTCACAGGGCTTTACGCCGAGACCCGCTGGGACTGGTCGGTACGCTACCCGGTCATCCGCATCAGCTTCGCCGAAGGGCGGCTGGAGAGTCGGGCGCAACTGGATCGCCGGATCGAAGACCTGCTGCGCACCAACCAGGAGACGCTCGGCATCGAGTGTCCAGTCGGTTTGGACATCCCGGGCAGGTTCGGCGAACTGATCCGGCGCGCGGAACGTCAGTGCGGCCAGCGAGTCGTGGTCCTGGTGGACGAATACGACAAGCCGATCCTGGACAACCTCACCGAACCGGACATTGCCCGCGCCATGCGCGAAGGGCTGCGCAACCTCTATTCCGTCATCAAGGGCCAGGATGCCCATATCAAGTTCGCCTTCTTGACCGGGGTGTCCAAATTCAGCAAGGTGTCCATCTTCTCGGGGCTGAACAATCTGCGCGACATCACCGTATCCAGCGAATACTCGGCGCTGTGCGGCTACACCGAAGCCGACGTCGACACCGTCTTCGCCCCCGAACTGGACGGCTTGGACCGGCAAGCGATCCGTGACTGGTACAACGGCTACAACTGGACCGGCGAGACGGTCTACAACCCCTTCGACCTGCTGCTCTTGTTCCAAGAACGCGCGTTCCGCAACTATTGGTTTGAGACCGGCACGCCGACCTTCCTGGTCGATTTGCTCACTCGACGCGGCACCTTTACCCCCCGGTTGGAGGCGATTCGGGCCGATGAGAGTCTGCTGTCGGCTTTCGATGTGGACCAAATGGCCACGGAGGCGCTGCTCTGGCAGACCGGCTATCTAACCTTCCACGGCCAACGGCAGATCGGCGCCCGCCTGGAGTACACCTTGGGCTATCCCAACCTCGAGGTGGCGAGCGCCCTCAACGATGTCCTGGTCAAGGCCCTGTCGGGCGATTCGGGCCAGGCGAGTGAAGCGGTGAGCCGGCTCTATGACACCCTGATGGCCAGTGACCTGGCCGCGCTGCACAGCCACTTCACCAGCCTCTTCGCCAGCATCCCCCACGACTGGTACCGTAACAATCCCGTCGCCCAATACGAGGGCTATTACGCCAGCGTGTTCTACAGCCACTTTGCCGCCCTGGGTCTGGATATCCGTTTGGAGGATGTCACCTGCCGCGGCCAGATCGACATGACCGTCCT
>CAZWQC010000062.1:6548-9271 GCA_964635785.1 uncultured Ectothiorhodospiraceae bacterium | reverse complement strand
TGGATATCCGTTTGGAGGATGTCACCTGCCGCGGCCAGATCGACATGACCGTCCTGTTCAACGGCCAGGTCTGGCTGTTCGAGTTCAAGGTGGTCGAACTGGCGCCGCAGGGGCGGGCGCTGGAACAGCTCAAAGCCAGAAACGACGCCGCGAAGTATCAGGCGCTCGGCCAGCCCATCCACCTTATCGGCATGGAATTCAGCAAAGACCAGCGCCAGGTGGTGGGGTTTGCGGTGGAAGCGTTGGCTCCGAAATTGGGGATGATATGGATCGCGTACTACCCCCGCACCCAGTGAACCGTTTGGTGATTAGCTACCACCGCACGAAGCGGACTGAGCCCGTACCTACCCTGGCGTCGTCGAACGCGATGCGTCGGTTGGTGCCCTCCGTTTCCCTTTATTGCCCAGACAAGACTGAATGGTATCTACAGGGCTTGCCCCCGCTTCTTGTCTGAATCGCGGCATTTAGCTGTTTCATCCTTGTCGAGGTTTTTGTAAGCTACGCTGCGGTCGTGCGATTGACGATCGTTGAACCTAGCGAACCCGCCTTCGACAAGACACAGGATAACGTCAACGCTAGGGCAGCGGATTCGGCTTGCCCGGCAAAGAGTACGGTTTTCATCCCTTTACCATCATCGAGGTCACGATGTTGAAATTCTCGACTCCTATCATGCGCCGACACCAGCCGCTCCCGGTGTTGGTTTACCTCTATTTAGGGCTACTCGGGCTGGGCATGCTGCAAAGCGCTCAGGCGGCAGATGTCAATGGCGATGGCCAGATCGACGTTCAAGATGTCAACTTGATCCGCGACCAGCTCTATCCCAATGAACCGGACGGTACCTGCCCGGCTTGTGATACCAATGGTGATGGCCGCATCACCGTTCGCGATATGCTGTGGGTGATGGACCGGATTCGGGTACAAGATGCCCCACCACCGAGCGACGACACGTTCACCTTGCAAGTACTGCACAGCTCGGATAACGAATCCTCATTCCAAGACCCCAATACGCTCGAAACCAAGATCCTCAACTACAGCGAAGTCGTCGTCGGATTACAGACGTTGGCGCAGGCCGAAGGGATCCCCTCGATTCATGTCACCGCGGGCGACCATATCATCCCCAACCCCTTCTACCAAGCATCCGCCGAAATAGCGAGCTTAGGAGCACACGGAATTGGCGACATCGTCATCTTCAACGCCATGGGCTTGGTCGCCAACGGTATCGGTAATCACGAATTCGATGGCGGCATCAATGACTTCGCCCGCATGTTGGCTCGCGCCGAGTATCCTTTCCTGGCGGTCAATCTGGATTTCAGCCAAGTTCAACTCGACGAGGGCACACCGGCCATCGAAATTGGCCAAGACGGGGCGAATGTGTCGGAACTGGCGGGCAAAATCGCTCGTAGCGGCTACGTTGAAATCGATGGCGAGCGCGTCGGCTTGATCGGTCGCGCGCCAGCCGATTTTTTCAATGTGATCGCCAATCCCAGCGAAACGTTGCCAGGACTCGACTTTGTCGGCGGGCGCAATCCTGCTGACAATCAACCGTTGGTCTCGGCGGTCGACCTCGTCTTGGAGCAGGTCGACTTGTTGGAAGGCATGGGTATCAACAAAATCATCCTGCTCGATCACGCTCAGGACTACACCGGCGATCCCCTCTCGGCGACGCGTTTGCGCGGCATCGATATCATCGTCGCCGCCGGCAGTACCGGTTTCATGGCCCAACCAACGCCGAATGGCCCCTTTAACTTACTGCGTCCCGGCAACACGCCCAGCGCCGATTATCCGACCGTGCGCACCGACAGCGAAGGCCAGGCCCTGCTGGTTGTCAACAGTGATCAAATCTATACCTACGTCGGCAACTTGATCGTCACCTTCGACGCTGCCGGACATATCGTCGAGGTCGATACCCGCAGTGGTCCGGTCGCAACCACCGAGGCCGCCATCGCGGCGCTGACCACCTTGGTCGGTGAAACGGCCCCTCACCCTGTCGTCGCCGACACGTTTGCACAATTACAAGCTACTGATTTGATTCAGGAACAATTCGAGCAAATCGGCACGACGACGACTGAACTGAACGGTCATCGCGCCTGCCCCTCCGGCACCGACGACGATCTTGCGGCGGTCATCGCGCCGCTGTCCGCTCGCGTGAAACCAACTTGGCCCGTTTGGCCAGCGATTCCACGCTCTGGTATGCCAACAATGCGTTCCCAGGACGCGAAATCGACATCGCTTTGAAGAACGGCGGTGGTATTCGCGACACCATTGTGGGACCGGTCATCACCCGTCTAACGGTCGGCGCTGCACTCGCCTTCGACAACAAGCTGTCTGTACTCGATCTGACGGGTGCCGAACTGCTTGCCGCCATGGAAAACGCGGTCAGCCGCGCCCCCGCACTGGACGGCCGTTTCCCGCAGATTGCCGGCATGGTGCTGAGCTACGATCCGAGTCTTGAGGGTATTGCCGACGCGACCCGTCTAACCGAACCCTCGCGCGTGCAATCGCTGGTCGTGACCATGTTCGATGGCAGCCAAGTGCACTTGGTCGAGAACGGCCAAATCACCGATCCTGCGCTGCTTGACCAGATCTTTACCGTGGCAACCAACAGCTTCCTGCTGACCGGTGGCGATGGCTATCGGGCTTTCGCCGAAGCCAGCAGTCCAAACACCGAAGCGACTGAAATCGGCGAACGCCAAGTCATGATCGACTACATCCAAGCCATGCTG
>CAZWQC010000062.1:6261-6538 GCA_964635785.1 uncultured Ectothiorhodospiraceae bacterium | reverse complement strand
TGGGTGGTCAGGTCAATCTCATGGACCCGCCGGCCGACCCACGGGTCACCGTCGTCGCATCCACAGCGCCTGCCGAAGCACACAATGTCCAAGTCGGCCCGCGGCCCTATTTCCTGGTGCAGGACATGGACGAAGGCGAGCTGAAAGACCAACTCATGGCCTGCGCCGACCAGCCGATTGTGAAATCCGATTTTTCCATCGGTCACCGCGGTGCCGCCATGCAATTCCCCGAACACACCGAGGAATCCTACCGGGCCGCGGCAGGCATGGGGGCGGG
>CAZWQC010000062.1:0-6251 GCA_964635785.1 uncultured Ectothiorhodospiraceae bacterium | reverse complement strand
CCGCCGATCAGGCACTGGTTTGCCGCCACTCCCAATGCGACCTGCACACCACGACCAACATTTTGGCCACCGATCTCGCCGCCAAATGCACGCGCCCATTCACCCCAGCCCAGCTCGATCCCGCCACAGGCAAGGTGTTGGTCGCCGCTGACGCGATGTGTTGCACCAGCGACATCACCTTGGAAGAATTCACAACCCTGCGGGGCAAGATGGACGGGGCAAACCCCGCGGCAACGACCGTCGCAGAATACTTAGCTGGCACCGCTGATTGGCGCACCGACCTTTATACTGGCACAAGCAGCGGCACCCTGATGACCCACGCCGAAAGTATTGCCCTGTTCAAGGAACTTGGCGTCAAAATGACCCCGGAACTCAAGAGTCCCTCGGTCGCCATGCCGTACAACGGTGATTTTACCCAGGCAGCCTACGCTCAGAAAATGATTGATGAGTACAAGGCCGCGGGGATTGCCGCCAGCGATGTCTTCGCGCAGTCGTTCAACTATACCGACATCTTGTATTGGGTGAATAACGAACCCGAATTTGGCGCCCAAGCTGTTTATCTCGATGGCGCTATGGCGAAACGGCCGCGGACAACGCCGATTTCCCTAACTTCGATCCGAACGACGCGAGCACTTGGGAACCGCGGGGTATGAACCAGATCGTCGCCGCTGGCGTCAACATAATCGCCCGCCGACCTGGTACTTATTGACCTTGGATCAAAATGGCGAGATCGCCCCGTCACTGTATGCGAACGAGGCTAAGGCAGCGGGCCTTAGCATCATCACCTGGACCTTCGAACGTTCCGATGTCCGCAATGGCGCGTTGGGCCAATGGTATTACGACGGCGAGCCCGGGCACAACGCCAGCAGTGCGATCGGCACCGCAATCACGAAACCCGGCGATACGTACAAGGCGTTGGATGTCCTGGCGAAAGATGTCGGCATCCTCGGTATCTTCTCGGACTGGCCAGGGTCGGTGACCTACTACGCCAATTGCATGGATCGTTAATGCGCGCAGGGACAACCTAAACCACGCACTCGTTGAACAACCGACAGACCCCGGCGCAGCATTCCACTGCTGCGGCCGGGAAAGTCCTTGAATGTCTGTCCGAACGAGGACTCACCATGCAACAATAACCGCAAGTGACGGTAACCCGCCGATTGATTTGAACATTATTTCAACAGATGCGCACGCAACGTCACAAAGGCATCCTGCAACTTTCCCAAACTCGCTTGACTAGCACTTAAACCGTGCGCAGTCGCCGCTTGTTCGACGGCTAGTGCCGCTTGGCGCAATGGCTCGGCGGCCATGTGGCTCGCACTCCCCTTAATCTTATGTGCTATCCGCGCTGCCGCCGCCTGCTCACCAACGGCCAATGCCTGATGCAGGTTCTCGATCTGCTCAGGGCAATCTGCGAGAAATCCCGTCACAATCTCTCGTAACAGCGCCTCATCACCCAACACTCGCGCCAGCATCGCAGCGCGATCCCAAGTCACCTGTCCGCGCGCCGCGTTCTCCGTTCCCGCGGGCTCGGCAGACGCCATCGATGGCTCGACCGTTGCGGTTGTCTGCGGCAACCACCGCGCCAAAACCAGCGCTAGGATTTGCGGCTCGACCGGTTTCGTGACATAGTCATTCATACCCGCAGCAAGACAGCGATCGCGATCACCGGACATTGCATGCGCGGTCATCGCGATGATCGGTACATTGACATAACGCTCGGTCGCCGCCCCTTGACGAATCGCTTGTGTCGCGCTCAGTCCATCAAGGTCCGGCATTTGTACATCCATCAGGACCAGGTCATAATCACCCGACTGCAACGCAGCCAATGCCTGATGACCGTTGCCCACACAATCAACCGAGCAACCGAATTTACCCACAATGGCCGCAGCAACTTGTTGGTTGGTGACACTATCGTCAGCGACCAGAACATGACCTTGCAATCGCACGGCATTGTCGCTAGCATCCCGATTGACCGATTGAGGACATGTGCATTCTGGTGTCATAGCGCAAGTTTCATCGATTTGCAACAACGTCTGCCGTAAATGATCAGCCCGGATCGGCTTGACCAAATAGCCGCAGAAATCCGGCCACCCGAGGCGCTGATCTTGAATGAACCCCAGCGAGGTCATCAGGACAATGCGCAACCCACCAAACTGGGGATCCGCCCTGATGGTACGGCTTAAGGTCACGCCATCCATTTCCGGCATTATTTGGTCAATCAAAGCCATGTCGAATGGCTGCTGCTCAGCCAGCGCCGAATAAAACTGTTGCAGCCCTTGCGACGCATTGCCCGAAGTGACCGTGTGCACTCCCCATGGCTGCATCTGCTTGGTGAGCATTTCCCGGCTGGTCTCATTGTCATCGACGATCAAAACGCGTTTACCCCGCAGTCGCTCGAGTTCCCCTGCAATTGCATAGCTTGGTTGCTCGCCCACCCGCCCAAACCGCACGGTACACCAAAACGACGCCCCCTGACCCGGACGGCTGGACACACCGATCCGACCGTCCATGGCCTCGACCAATCGTTTACTGATGGCAAGCCCGAGCCCCGTGCCGCCAAAACGACGGCTGATCGAACTGTCGACCTGCTCGAAACTCCCGAAAAGGCGGTTTTGTTGATCCTGGGCGATACCGATTCCCGTATCGGACACCACAAAACGGACCATCACGTTGTCTTGATCCTGTTCAACGACGTTGGCTTTCACAACGACCTCACCGCGTTCGGTGAACTTAACCGCATTACTGCCCAGATTCATCAAAATCTGCCGTATTCGAACCGGGTCGCCCCTTACCCGCTCCGACAGCGCTTGGTCACATTGGACGATCAATTCCAACCCTTTCTGATGGGCTTTCACCGCCAACACATTGACCACATCCGCCAAGATATCGTGCACATTGAAATCGACCGCTTCCAGCGCCAGTTTTCCGGCTTCGATCTTCGACAAATCGAGAATATCGTTGATCAGAGCCAACAACGACTCACCGCTGCTGCGAACCGTTTCAGCATAGTGCCGTTGCTCTTGCGTCAGCGGCGTCTCGAGTAAAAGCTGACTCATGCCAATGACCGCATTCATCGGCGTGCGAATTTCGTGGCTCATGTTCGCCAAAAACTCGCTTTTCGCCATGTTCGCCGCCAGCGCAGATTCAGCAAGCTGTTGTACCTCGGCCATAGCGGCAGTTAATTGCTGATTGGCCGCAGCCAAGGCTCGCTCGGCTCGTTTACGTTCGGAAATATCGACCATCACCGTGAGAAAATAGGCACGACCTTGGTTATGGATCACCTCGCCGGAGAAAATCCCGTCACGAAATGTCCCATCTTTACGCCGAATCTGCACTTCCAGCCTTTCCACACCCGCGTCTTGCGCCAGTCGTTGGGCGATCTGTTCGGCCTGCGCTTCGTCGGCAAAAAGCCCGATCTGCTGCGACGTATGCCCGATCACCTCCTCTCGTGAGTAGCCAGTAATAGCCATAAACGCCGGGTTAATATCGACAAATAGACGGTCCGGGAGCGTTGTTACCGCCATCGCCGTGGGATTACTGGCGAACATGCGTTCGAACCGCTGCAGCAATTCCTGCTCCGCCGTCAGATCCTTACAGATTCCACAAATACAAGACTCGCCACCCCACCTGCACCGCCAAATCCGGGTCTCGACCGGCAGCAAACGACCGGATTTGGTCAACAGCGGCAGCGGGCAGGTTTCGCGTTCGCCTCGCACCATGGCCGCGAAGATCGCCGCTGCCTCGTCTCGCTGGGCTGGCGCGTGAAAATCCAAAACCTGCATTTCACGCAATTCCTCAGCGCGATAACCGAGCTTGCGTCCAACCGCCGCATTCGTTATGCGGATGCGGCCGTCGGCTGCCGCAACAAACACCAAGTCCGTCATCGCAGCGAAAAAGGAACACAAATGCGCATCGCAGGACTCTCGTTCGAGTACCGACCGCATCCGTCGTTGTTCGATCATGCGACATGTCCTCGGTCAACCGCCAAGATCGACGGCCCGTGTCGAAGCCCAAAATACCCATCCATCGGTCTGCCGCCAACAGCGGTAGCCAATACCGATACGATCGCTTGAGCAAGTCCGTCCACTCTAACCGCAGTCAACTCACCCGCAAGCCGGGCCAAGATAACCCCAAAGCGGCGATCGCTGGCGATACTTTCCTCGGTCGAAACGACGCCACACATTGCAACTCCCCCAAACGTTGCGACTTCACCGGCTAACGCTAACGGTGTTTCAGCCCCGCTGCATTGACACCTCGCAATGTGGAAACCACGCCATCGTGATCTCGCTCGCCAGTCCTGAGCGAGCAAAGCGGGCGCGGTCGCGATCAATCCCTGCGCCAATCATCGGATCGAGCCCAAGCCGGTCCCTGCAATGCGCACAAGGACGACGTCGTCTCGAGCTGGCGATGAGATCGCTATCCGTTGCCGCGCCTGGTTTCATCATCGCTTCAGCAAAATCTATCGTCGGGCACTTGATTCCGGCCAGAATCTCACTATATTGCCTAGCACTCGCAAGCAACGAGTGCTAATAGCAAGACTCGCTTTCTTTGTTTCAGTCAGTTACGAGGCACCAAAACATGAATCTACGGCCATTGCAGGATCGGGTAGTAGTCCGCCGGATCGACGAAGACCAGAAATCGGCCGGTGGCATTTTGATTCCGGATACAGCAAAAGAAAAACCGACCCAGGGGGAAGTCGTTGCCGTGGGACCCGGCAAACGTCTCGACGACGGTAGCCTGCGTGAACCCGCAGTCAAGGCGGGGGATCGGGTACTTTTCGCCAAGTACGCCGGTAACGAAGTGAAAGTCGACGACGAGGAATTATTGGTCATGCGGGAAGACGACCTCATGGCCGTTATTGTCTCCTAACCATTTAATTATTGTCTCCTAACCATTTAGATGAGGATTAATCGATCAATGAGTGCAAAACAAGTCGTATTCGGCGAGCGTGCTCGCCAGCGCATGTTGAACGGTGTCAACGTACTCGCCGACGCCGTGAAAGTCACCTTGGGGCCGAAAGGCCGTAACGTCGTGCTCGACAAGTCTTTTGGGGCACCGACCGTTACCAAAGATGGGGTTTCCGTCGCTAAGGAAATCGAACTCGCTGACAAACTCGAGAACATGGGCGCACAAATGGTCAAGTCCGTTGCGTCCAAGACCTCCGATGTTGCCGGTGACGGAACCACGACCGCGACCGTTTTGGCGCAAGCAATGCTTCGCGAGGGACTGAAAGCCGTCGCTGCCGGCATGAACCCGATGGATTTGAAGCGTGGCATTGACAAGGCGACTACCGCCGCGGTTGAAGCCCTCAAAGACATGTCCGTGCCTTGCACGGACCACCAGGCGATCGCCCAGGTCGGGACCATCTCCGCAAACAGTGATGAAGCAATTGGCCAGATCATCGCCGACGCCATGGACAAAGTCGGCAAAGAAGGCGTGATTACCGTCGAGGAAGGTTCCGGCCTGGAGAACGAATCCGAAGTTGTCGAGGGAATGCAGTTCGATCGTGGCTATCTGTCGGCATACTTTGTCAGCAACCAAGAACGCATGTCCACCGAGCTGGATGATCCTTACATCCTGCTCCACGACAAGAAAATCTCCAATATCCGCGACATGCTACCGATCCTCGAAGCCGTCGCGAAGTCCGGCAAGCCGCTATTGATCGTCGCCGAAGACGTTGAAGGCGAAGCGCTCGCGACCCTGGTGGTCAATAATCTGCGCGGCATCGTCAAAGTCGCCGCGGTCAAGGCTCCTGGCTTCGGTGACCGTCGCAAAGCGATGCTCGAGGACATGGCTACCCTGACGGGCGGCCAGGTCATCGCCGAGGAAGTCGGTTTATCGTTGGAAAAGACCACCCTCGATATGCTTGGCCGGGCGAAACGGGTCCAAATCACCAAGGACAACACCACCATCATCGATGGCGCCGGGAGTACCGACAATATCAAGGCGCGTGTCGAGCAAATTCGCCAACAAATTGAGGAGACCTCGAGCGACTACGACCGCGAGAAACTGCAAGAACGCGTTGCCAAACTCGCCGGCGGTGTCGCTTTGATCAAAGTCGGCGCGGCCACGGAAATTGAGATGAAGGAAAAGAAAGCTCGGGTCGAAGACGCCCTGCACGCCACCCGCGCCGCCGTCGAGGAAGGCGTGGTTCCGGGTGGTGGTGTTGCGCTGGTGCGAGCGTTGGCACGGCTAGCCGATCTCAAAGGCGACAATACGGATCAAGACAGGGGGATCGCCATCGCCCG